>NZ_JBEZUZ010000058.1:0-47824 GCF_040636735.1 Streptomyces sp. NPDC035033
AGCGTTAGGGAAACGCCCGGTTACATTCCGAACCCGGAAGCTAAGCCTTTCAGCGCCGATGGTACTGCAGGGGGGACCCTGTGGGAGAGTAGGACACCGCCGAACAATTCTTCAGGACCCCTGGTCCCAGCGTTCACGCTGGGACCAGGGGTCCTTTTGTTTTTGCTTGACTTTGCCGAGGCGCGGCTGGGTGCCGGCTGCGCGAGAATGACTGCAGTACCCGAAGACAGGAGTCACACCGATGTCCACCAACTCTCCCGACGACCGTCCGGAGCGCGAGCCGCGTCGCAGGGACGGTGCCGGTGGCGACCGGGGCGGCTTCCGTGGGCCGCGCCGGGACGACAACCGTGGTGGTGGCGGCTTCCGCCGCGATGACAGCCGCGGCGGTGGCTTCCGTCGTGACGACCGTGGCGGCGACAACCGCGGTGGCGGTTTCCGTCGTGACGACCGCCGTGACGACCGTGGTGGTGACCAGCGGGGCGGTGGCTTCCGTCGCGATGACAACCGTGGTGGCGGCTTCCGTCGCGATGACCGTGGTGGTGACCAGCGCGGTGGCGGCTTCCGTCGTGACGACAACCGTGGTGGCGGGTTCCGTCGGGATGACCGGCGTGATGAGCGGCCGTCGTCGTTCCGTCGGGACGACCGTCCGTCCTTCCCGCGTGACGACCGGCGTGATGACCGTCGGGACGACCAGCGTGGTGGTTTCCGTCGCGATGACCGGCGTGATGACCAGCGCGGTGGGGGGTTCCGTCGGGACGACCGCCGCGATGACAACCGTGGTGGTTTCCGTCGGGATGACCGTGGCGGTGACCAGCGGGGTGGTGGGTTCCGGCGCGATGACCGGCGTGACGACCAGCGCGGTGGCGGGTTCCGTCGGGATGACCGGCGTGATGAGCGGCCGTCGTCGTTCCGTCGGGACGACCGTCCGTCCTACCCGCGTGACGACCGGCGTGATGACCGTCGGGACGACCAGCGTGGTGGCTTCCGTCGGGACGACCGGCGTGACGACCAGCGTGGTGGCGGGTTCCGGCGCGATGACCGGGGTGGCGACCAGCGCGGCGGTGGGTTCCGTCGGGATGACCGGCGTGATGAGCGGCCGTCGTCGTTCCGTCGGGACGACCGTCCGTCCTACCGGCGTGATGACCGTCGGGACGACCAGCGTGGCGGTTTCCGTCGGGACGACCGGCGCGATGACCAGCGTGGTGGCGGGTTCCGGCGCGATGACCGGGGTGGCGACCAGCGCGGTGGCGGGTTCCGGCGGGACGACAGCCGCGGTGGTGGCTTCCGGCGGGACGACCGGGGTGGCGAGCGCGGCGGGTACCGGGGTCGGGACGACCGGGGTGGGTACGGGCGTCGTGACGACCGCGGGGACCGGGAGCGGAGCGACCGCGCGCCGATCAAGCGGCTGCCGATCCCGCCGGAGGTCACCGGTGAGGAGATCGACGCCGATGTGCGCCAGGAGCTGATGAGCCTGCCCAAGGGGCTGGCCGACGACGTCGCCCGCAACCTCGTCATGGTCGCGCAGCTGATCGACGAGGACCCGGAGAAGGCCTACGGGTACTCCCGGGTGGCCCTGCGGCTCGCCTCGCGCGTCGCCGCCGTCCGCGAGGCCGCCGGCTTCGCCGCGTACGCCAACCAGAAGTACGCCGAGGCACTGGCCGAGTTCCGGGCCGCGCGGCGGATGAGCGGCGGCGTGGACCTGTGGCCCGTCATGGCCGACTGCGAGCGCGGCCTCGGCCGGCCCGAGCGGGCGCTCGCCATGGCCGGCGAACCCGAGGTGCAGAAGCTCGACAAGGCCGGGCAGGTCGAGATGCGGCTCGTCGCCGCCGGCGCCCGCCGGGACATGGGGCAGCTCGACGCCGCCATCGTGACCCTGCAGAGCCCCGAGCTCGCGTCCAGCGCCCACCACCCGTGGACCGCGCGGCTGCGGTACGCCTACGCCGACGCCCTGCTCGCCGCCGGGCGGGAGCAGGAGGCCCGCGAGTGGTTCGCCAAGGCCCTGGAGGCCGACAAGGACGGGGCGACGGACGCCTCCGACCGGCTCGCCGAGCTGGACGGGGTCGAGTTCGTCGACGCCTTCGACGAGTCGGACGACGAGGCCGAGACCGAGGACGAGGCCACGGACGTCGTCGACGAGGACGTCGAGGACGACGAGAGCTGAGAAGCGGTGACATGAGGAAGGGGCGGCACCCGTCGGGTGCCGCCCCTTCTGTCGTTCTGCGTCGTTCTCCGCCGCTCTCCGGGGCGTCAGTCGAGGGCGAGGCTGCGGAGGACCAGGCCCGTCGCCGGCTTGGGGCCGAACGAGGTCGACTTGCGGGGCATCGTGACGCCCTGGCGGGCCAGGTCCCGGACGACCTCCTCCCGTACCGGGTGCATCAGGACCGCCGTGCCGCCGCGGCGCTCGGCCTGGGCGACGGCCGCCGCCGTGTCGTGGATGTAGGCGATGTCCTCGGGGGCGTCCGGCACGTGCCAGACGTGTTCCAGGAGCGTGGCGTGGAGGACCGTCGCGTCCAGGGTGCGCCACGCCTCGGGGCGGTCCGCGCGGACCGTGCGGGCCAGCAGCGCCGGGTCGGGGCGGTCCAGGAGGTGGAAGGCGCCGTCGCCGGCGAGGAGGAAGGCGTTGCCCTCGGCGGCCGCCCCGGCCAGGGCCTCCAGGGCCTCGGGGAGCGGGCGTTCGACGCGGCGGACCCGGAAGGCGTCGCCGACGGCGTCGAGGGCGTCGGCGACCGGCAGGCGGCTGAGGAGACGGTGGATCGCGCGGACCCGCAGCGGATAGCGGGCCGTGTCGATGAGCAGCACCAGGCCCTGGCCCCAGGGGCCGGGCGAGGGGTGCTCGTCGCGCAGGCGCAGATAGGTCGCCCAGCGGTGGTGGCCGTCGGCGATCAGCGCCTGGTGGCGGGCGAGTTCGGTCGCCACCGCCGTCTGCTCGGCCGGGTCGGTGACCGCCCACAGCCGGTGCCGGAAGCCGTCCTCCGTCGTCGTCGCGAGCAGCGGCTCGCGCAGGACCGCGCGCTCGATGACGGCGTCCGCGCCGTCGCCGTCGCCCGGGTAGGTGAGGAGCAGCGGCTCCAGGTTGGCGGCGGTCGTGCGCATCAGCGCCGCGCGGTCCTCGACGACGTGCGGCATGACGTCCTCGTGGGGGAGGACCACGCCCTCGTCGGGGGTGGAGAGTTCGAGGGCGCCGATGATGCCGCGCTGGAGGACGCCGTCGCCCCGCTGCTCGTACACGTACAGCGCCGGGTCCGGGTCGGGGGCGAGGACGCCCTCGGCCAGCCAGCGGTCCAGGGTGACCGCCGCCTTGCGGTGGCGGGTGCCCGCCGTGACCGCCTGGGGGAGGATCAGCCGGACGATGTTGTGCGGGTCGGCGGACTCCAGGTGGAGCAGTCCGTCAGGTCGTACGACGACGTCGTAGGGCGGGGACGTCACGGCCGCGAGGCTGCCGACCCGCTCGGGGACGTACCGGATGCCGCGGAACGGATGCAGGCGCAGCCCCGCCGTGTCGTCGCGGACGTCGCTGGCCGCGTGACCTGAGGTGTTCATCTCGTCATCGTAGGCGCGCGGCGGCGATGAGCGATGATCGGGGGAGCGGGGGATTTTCCGGCGGTGGAGTGAGGAGCGGTGGTCATGGCGCGAGACGGCCAGGAGCGGCGGACGTGGCGGAGCCGGCCCGGCGGCAGCGCGGTCGCGCTGAGCGAGGCGTACGACACGGCGCTGCTCGACCTCGACGGGGTCGTGTACTTCGCGGGCGGGGCGGCGATCCCGCACGCGGTGCCGGCGCTCGGGGCGGCGCGGGACGGCGGGATGCGGCTCGCGTACGTGACGAACAACGCGCTGCGGACGCCGGACGCGGTGGCCGCGCACCTCACCGAGCTGGGCGTGCCGGCCGAGGCCGGGGACGTCGTCACCTCGGCGCAGGCCGTGGCGCGGCTCATCGCGGAGGACGTGCCCGAGGGCTCCCGGGTGCTCGTCGTCGGCGGCGAGGGGCTGCGGGTGGCGCTGCGCGAACGCGGGCTCGTGCCCGTCGAGTCGGCCGACGACGGGCCGGTCGCCGTCGTCCAGGGGTACGGCGGCCCGGACATGGCCTGGGGCCGGTTCGCGGAAGCCGCGTACGCGGTCGGCCGGGGACTGCCCTGGTACGCGTCCAACACCGACCTGACGATCCCCGGGGCGCGCGGGATCGGGCCCGGCAACGGAGCCGCCGTCGAGGTCGTCCGGATCGCCACCGGCGGGCGGGCCGAGCCGAAGGTGGCGGGGAAGCCGCTGCCGCCGATGCACCGGGAGACCGTGCTGCGGACGGGGGCGGAGCGGCCGCTGGTCGTCGGGGACCGGCTGGACACCGACATCGAGGGCGCGTTCAACGGGGGAGTCGACTCGCTGCTCGTGCTGACCGGTGTCACCGACGTGGCGGCGCTGCTCGCGGCGGTGCCGGAGCACCGGCCGACGTACGTGGCGGCCGATCTGCGAGGGCTGCTCACCGGGCAGCCGGAGGTCGTGGCCGACGGCGACGGCGCCTTCCGGTGCGGGCGGTGGCGGGCCTCGGTGAGCGGCGAGCGGCTCGTGCTGGAGGACTCCGGCGGGACCGACGTGCTCGACGGGGTGCGGGCGCTGTGCGGGGCGGCGTGGACGCGGGCCGGGGCCGGGGCGTGCGGTCTCGACGCGGGGAAGGCGCTGGCGCGGCTCGGGCTGTAGGGGCTTCGGGCGGTGGCCTCCGGTGTTCGGGGCCACCGACCCCTCCTAGATCAATGTTGGGTAGGCTAACCTAACTGCGTGTTGGTCGAGACTCCTTCCCGTACGAGCGCGGAGTCGACGAAGTCCGGGCAGTCTCCGAGGCGCCGGAACACCGTGCGCGCCCTCGGGCTGCTCGCGGCCGTCGGCGCCCTGCTGCTCGTCTGTGTCCTCAGCATCATGATCGGCGCCAAAGCGGTGCCGGTCGGCGACGTGTGGCACGGACTGTTCCACAACAGCGGCGTCGGCAACGACGTCGTGATCCACGACGTGCGCGTGCCGCGCACCCTGCTGGGGCTGCTCGTCGGCCTCGCGCTGGGGCTGGCCGGCGCGGTGATGCAGGGGCTGACCCGCAACCCGCTGGCGGAGCCCGGGCTGCTCGGGGTCAACGCCGGCGCGGCCGCCGCCGTCGTCTCGGCCATCGCCTTCCTCGGCGTCACCGACGTCCGCGACTACGTGTGGTTCGCCTTCGTCGGGGCCGCCGTCGTCTCCGTCGTCGTGTACGTGCTCGGCGGCAGCCGCAGTGCCACCCCGGTGCGGCTCGCGCTCGCCGGCACGGCCGCCACCGCCGCCCTGTACGGCTACGTCAACGCCGTCCAGCTGCTCGACGCGGCCGCCCTCGACCGGCTCCGCTTCTGGACCGTCGGCTCGCTGGCCTCCGCGGACATGGACACCGTCGGCCGGGTCGCGCCGTTCATCGCCGTCGGCGCCGTGCTGGCGCTGGGGATCGCCCGGCCGCTCAACGCCATGGAGATGGGCGACGACGCGGCCCGCGCGCTCGGCGTGAGCATCAACCGGACCCGGATCCTCGCCATGGTCGCCGTCACCCTGATGTGCGGCGCCGCGACCGCCGCGTGCGGCCCGATCGTCTTCCTCGGCCTGATGGTGCCGTACATGGTCCGGGCGGTCACCGGGCCCGACATGCGGTGGATCCTGCCGTACGCGGCCGTTCTCGCGCCCGTGCTGCTGCTCGGCTCCGACGTCCTCGGCCGGGTCGTCGTCCGGCCCGCCGAACTCCAGGTCGGCATCGTGACGGCCCTCGTCGGCGGGCCCGTCTTCATCCGACTCGTACGCCGCAAGAGGATGGCCCAGCTGTGACCACCAAGACCCTGCGGACCGGCGGCGGACTCTCCGTGCGGTACGCGCCGCGGGCCGCGCTCTGCGGCCTCGGGCTGATCCTGCTCACCCTCGCCCTCGGCACCGTGCTCGTCGGCACCGGCGACTTCCCGATGACGCCGGGCGAGGTCCTCGACACGCTCCTCGGCCGGGGGACGGCCGTCCAGGAGTTCGCGGTGATGGAGCTGCGGCTGCCGCGGGTCCTCGTCGCGATCCTCGTCGGCGGGGCGCTCGCCCTCGGCGGGGCCGTCTTCCAGTCGGTCTCCCGCAACCCGCTCGGCAGCCCGGACGTCATCGGCTTCGGCCAGGGCGCCACCGTCGGCGCGCTCACCGTCATCGTCCTCTTCCAGGGCAGCGCCGTCGCCACCGCCCTCGGCGCGGTCGTCGGCGGCGTCGTCACCGGCGCCGCGATCTACCTGCTCGCCTGGAAGCGGGGCGTGCACGGCTACCGGCTCGTGCTCGTCGGCATCGGCGCCGCCGCCATGCTGACCTCCGTCATCCACTACCTCATCACCAAAGCCGACCTGGTGGACGCCACCCGCGCCACCGTGTGGATGACCGGCTCCCTCGACGGGCGCGACTGGACCCAGTTCTGGCCGCTGCTCGCCGTCTGCTGCGTGCTGGTGCCGCTGGTCCTCGGCCACGGCCGGGCGCTGCGGATGCTGGAGATGGGCGACGACGCCGCGTACGCGCTCGGCGTGAAGGTCGAGCGGACCCGGATCGTGCTCATGGCCTCCGCGGTGCTGCTCGTCGCCGTCGCCACCTCGGCGGCCGGCCCCATCGTCTTCGTCTCCCTCAGCGCGCCCCAGCTGGCCCGCCGGCTCACCCGCGCGCCCGGCCCCAACCTGGCGGTCTCCGCCGTCATGGGCTCGGCGCTGCTGCTGAGCGCCGACTGGATCGCCGGCAACGCCTTCGGCGAGCGCCAGCTGCCCGTCGGCGTCATCACCGGCATCCTCGGCGGCTGCTACCTGCTCTGGCTGCTCGTCAGCGAGCGCAAGGCAGGCCGGATATGACCCCGCCCCCGACCCCGCACGCACCCGTCAAGGACACCAGGAGCACCCCCATGAGCGATCGGCAGCAGCAGCGCCTCGGGGCCGAGTCGGTCACCCTCGCGTACGAGCAGCGGGTCATCGCCCGCGACCTGTCCGTCGAGATCCCGGACAACTCCTTCACCGTCATCGTCGGCCCCAACGCCTGCGGCAAGTCCACGCTGCTGCGCGCCCTGTCCCGGATGCTCAAGCCGACGCAGGGCCGGGTGCTGCTCGACGGCCAGTCGATCCACTCGATGCCGGCGAAGAAGGTCGCCCGGACCCTCGGCCTGCTGCCGCAGTCGTCGATCGCCCCCGACGGCATCACCGTCGCCGACCTCGTCGCCCGCGGCCGCTACCCGCACCAGGGCCTGCTGCGCCAGTGGTCGCCCGAGGACGAGCGGATCGTCCGGGAGTCGATGGAGTCCACCGGCGTCGCCGAGCTCGCCGACCGGTTCGTGGACGAGCTCTCCGGCGGCCAGCGCCAGCGCGTGTGGATCGCCATGGCGCTCGCCCAGCAGACCCCGCTGCTGCTGCTCGACGAGCCGACCACGTACCTCGACATCCAGCACCAGATCGACGTCCTCGACCTCTGCGCCGAGCTGCACGAGACGCAGGGGCGGACGCTCGTCGCCGTCCTGCACGACCTCAACCACGCGGCCCGGTACGCCACCCACCTCATCGCGGTGCGCGGCGGCGAGGTCGTCGCCGAGGGCCCGCCGTCGGAGGTGGTGACCGCCGAGCTGGTCGAGCGGGTCTTCGGGCTGCGCTGCCAGGTCATCGACGACCCGGAGACCGGTACGCCGCTCGTCGTGCCCGCCGGGCGGCAGGCACGGGCCCGGCGACCGGTCCCCGCGCAGGAAGCCGCGCAGGGGACCTCCCAGGAGCCCGCCCTACAGAAGTGAGCGCAGCCGCAGCAGGTCGCGGAAGCCGGCCTCCAGCCTGACCCGGCCGGAGGCCCACGCCTTCGCGAAGTTCAGCCGGCCGTCCACCAGCGCGACCAGGTCGTCGCCGGTCATCGCCAGCCGGATCTGCGCCTTCTGGGGCGGCGGGCCCGCCACCGTCGACTCCACGGCCATCCGGCCGCCCGAGAGCCGGCCGGTGAAGGTCGTGTCGAGGTCCGTGAGGTGGCAGCTCAGGGTGCGGTCGAGCGCGGCCGCCCCCCGGACGTCGCCGCCCGCCCCCGCCAGGTTGTCCGCCAGCTTGTCGAGTGCGTCGCGGCACTCCGTGATCGTCGCCATCGCCGTCGACCGTACCCCAGGGCTTCGCGATAGCGTCGGGGCATGAGCGAAGCGATGACGGACGCCGGCGACCCCGGTACGGATCCGGCGACCCGGGACCGTACGGGTCCCGCGGGCGGCGACGGCGGGGCGGAGGAGCCCGCGGCCCCCACGCCCCTGGGGGTCCCCCGGGAGCCCACCGGGCTGCCGGCCGTCGACGCGCTCCTGGAGCGGCTGGCCGAGGCCGACCGCCTCCCGGCCGACGGACACCTCGCGGTGTACGAGGATGTACACGGAGGACTGCGCGCCGAACTGACCTCGCTCGACGCGCACCCCGCCTCCGCGTCCCGTCCGCACGACCCCAGGAGCTGAACCCACCGTGGCAGGAGTGGCACGCCGCCGCCTCGACGCCGAGCTGGTCCGGCGCAAACTCGCCCGCTCGCGCGAGCACGCCAGCCAGCTGATCGCCGCGGGCCGGGTGACCGTCGGCAAGACCGTCGCCACCAAGCCCGCCACCCAGGTCGAGACCGCCGCGGCGATCGTCGTCTCCCAGGACGACTCCGACCCCGACTACGTCTCGCGCGGCGGCCACAAGCTGGCCGGCGCCCTCGCCGCCTTCGTCCCGCGCGGACTGCGGGTCGAGGGCCGGCGCGCGCTGGACGCCGGCGCCTCCACCGGCGGCTTCACCGACGTGCTGCTGCGCTCCGGCGCCGGACACGTCGTCGCCGTCGACGTCGGCTACGGACAGCTCGCCTGGTCGCTCCAGAGCGACGAGCGGGTCACCGTCAAGGACCGCACCAACGTCCGCGAGTTGACACTCGACGCCATCGACGGCGTCCCCGTGGACCTCGTCGTCGGCGACCTCTCCTTCATCCCGCTCGGCCTCGTGCTGCCCGCGCTCGTCGCCTGCACCGCGCCGGACGCCGACCTCGTCCTGATGGTGAAACCCCAGTTCGAGGTGGGCAAGGAGCGGCTCGGCTCCGGCGGCGTCGTCCGCAGCGCCGAGCTGCGCGCCGACGCGGTGAAGAACGTCGCCCGGCAGGCGGCGGAGCTGGGACTCGGCGTGCTGGGCGTCACCGCCAGTCCGCTGCCCGGCCCGTCGGGGAACGTCGAGTACTTTCTGTGGCTGCGGGCCGGGGCGCCCGCGCTCGATCCGGCGGATGTCGACCGCGCCGTGGCGGAGGGACCTCGTTGACACAGACAGCGGCACCACAAGAACCACGTACCGTCCTCCTGCTCGCGCACACCGGCCGGCCGGCCGCCGTGCGCAGCGCCGAACTCGTCGTCCTGGGGCTGCTGCGCAGCGGCATCGGCGTCCGGGTGCTGGAGGCGGAGGCGGCCGACCTGCCGCTGCCGCCCGCCGTGGAGAGGATCCCCGACGACTGCCCCGAGGCGATCGACGGCTGCGAGCTGATCATCGTCCTCGGCGGTGACGGGACGCTGCTGCGCGGCGCCGAGTTCTCCCGCGCCTCCGGCGTGCCGATGCTCGGCGTCAACCTCGGCCGGGTCGGCTTCCTCGCCGAGGCCGAGCGCGACGACCTCGACAAGGTCGTCGACCGGGTCGTCACCCGGGCGTACGAGGTCGAGGAGCGGATGACCCTCGACGTCGCCGTCTACCAGAACGGGGACGTCCTGCACCGCGACTGGGCGCTCAACGAGGCCGCCGTGCAGAAGGTCTCCCCGGAGCGGATGCTGGAGGTCGTCCTCGCCATCGACGGGCGGCCCGTCACCGGCTTCGGCTGCGACGGGGTGATCTGCGCGACGCCGACCGGCTCGACCGCGTACGCCTTCTCGGCCGGCGGCCCGGTCGTCTGGCCCGAGGTGGAGGCGCTGCTCATGGTGCCGATCGGGGCGCACGCGCTGTTCGCCAAGCCGCTCGTCACCACCCCCGACTCCGTCCTCGCCGTCGAGGTCGAGCCGCACACCCCGCACGGGGTGCTGTGGTGCGACGGGCGGCGGACCGTCGAGCTGCCCTCCGGCGCCCGGGTCGAGGTCCGGCGCGGCGCCGTCCCGGTCCGGCTCGCCCGGCTCCACCACGCCTCCTTCACCGACCGGCTCGTCGCCAAGTTCGCCCTGCCGGTCTCGGGGTGGCGGGGCGCGCCCCACTGATCACCCCGCGGCGGGGGTGATGTCGCGTCGCGGCCCGGAAACCTCGTATGGTCTGGGGCGTGCTGGAGGAGATGCGGATACGGTCGCTCGGAGTCATCGACGACGCGGTGGTCGAGCTGTCGCCCGGCTTCACCGCGGTCACCGGTGAGACCGGCGCGGGCAAGACCATGGTCGTCACGAGCCTGGGGCTGCTGCTCGGCGGACGGGCCGACCCGGCCCTGGTGCGGATCGGCGCGGCCTCGGCGGTCGTCGAGGGGCGGATCACCCTGCCGCCCGGCGCGCCCGCCGCGCTGCGGGCCGAGGAGGCCGGGGCCGAACTCGACGAGGGCGCCCTGCTGGTGACCCGCACCGTCTCCGCCGAGGGGCGCTCGCGGGCCCACCTCGGCGGGCGCGCGGTGCCCGTCGGGCTGCTCGCCGAGCTCGCCGACGAACTCGTCGCCGTCCACGGCCAGACCGACCAGCAGGGCCTGCTCAAGCCCGCCCGGCAGCGCGGCGCGCTCGACCGGTACGCGGGCGAGGCCGTGTCCGTGCCGCTGGCCGCCTACGCCGGGGCGTACCGGCGGCTGCGGGCCGTCACCGCCGAGCTGGACGAGATCACCACCCGGGCACGTGAGCGAGCGCAGGAGGCCGACCTGCTGCGCTTCGGGCTCGGCGAGATCGAGGCGGTCGAGCCGCGGCCCGGCGAGGACGTGGAGCTGGCCGCCGAGGCCGAGCGGCTCGGGCACGCCGAGGCCCTCGCCTCCGCCGCCGCGCTCGCCCACGCCGCGCTGGCCGGGAACCCGGAGGACCCGGAGTCCGTCGACGCGACCACGCTGGTCGCCGGTGCGGGCCGGGCCCTGGAGGCCGTACGGGCGCACGACCCGGCGCTCGCCGCGCTCGCCGACCGGATGGGGGAGATCTCCATCCTGCTCTCCGACGTGGCCGGCGAGCTGGCCGGGTACGCGGACGACCTGGACGCCGATCCGCTGCGGCTCGCCGCGGTCGAGGAGCGGCGGGCCGCGCTCACCCAGCTCACCCGGAAGTACGGCGACTCCGTCGCGGCCGTCCTGGCCTGGGCGGAGGAGAGCGCGGAGCGGCTCGGGGAGCTGGAGGGCGACGACGAGCGGATCGGGGAGCTGACCGCCGAGCGGGACCGGCTGCGCGACGAGCTGTCCGTCCTCGCCCAGCGGCTCACCGACGCCCGGACGGAGGCCGCGGACCGGTTCGCCGAGGCGGTCACCGCCGAGCTGGCCTCGCTGGCCATGCCGCACGCGCGGGTGTCCTTCGCCGTCCGGCAGACCGAGGACGAGGAGGGCGTCGAGGTCGGCGGGCGGCGGGTCGCCTACGGGCCGGCCGGCGCCGACGAGGTCGAGCTGCTGCTCGCCCCGCACCCCGGGGCCCCGCCGCGGCCCATCGCCAAGGGCGCGTCCGGCGGTGAGCTCTCCCGGGTGATGCTCGCGGTCGAGGTCGTCTTCGCCGGGGTCGACCCGGTGCCGACGTACCTCTTCGACGAGGTCGACGCGGGCGTCGGCGGCAAGGCGGCCGTGGAGATCGGCCGCCGGCTCGCCAAGCTCGCCCGCACCGCGCAGGTCGTGGTCGTCACCCACCTGCCGCAGGTGGCCGCCTTCGCCGACCGGCAGCTGCTGGTCGAGAAGACCAACGACGGCTCGGTCACCCGCTCCGGCGTCACCGTCCTGGAGGGCGAGGAGCGGGTCCGGGAGCTCTCCCGGATGCTCGCGGGCCAGGAGGACTCCGAGACGGCCCGCGCCCACGCGGAGGAACTGCTGGCCACGGCCAGGGCCGACGGCTGAGCCGGAACCCCCGCGCGGGTGCCCGCCCCCTCACGGGAGGGGGCGGGCACCCGCGCGAAAGGGCGCGCGGATGACGGTGCGCGCTCGCTCGGACGGGTGAACTCGGGGGTGCGGTGGCGCGTCGGGGCGGGGAACGACGCGACGTCGGTGCCGGAACGTGCGTACGGTCGGGCGCCCGGACTGGCATCCTTGGGCGCGTGACACAGCTCCGTACGGTCCAGGTGCTGGGCGGCGGCAGCGCGGGCAGCAGCGCGCACGTCCGATCACTCGCCTCGGGGCTGGTGGCGCGGGGCGTCCGGGTGACCGTGTGCGCCCCGGCCGAACTCGACCGCCTCTACGACTACTCCGGGGTCGGCGCGCACGTCGTGCCGCTGCCGCGCCGCAACGACCCGGCGACCGTCGGCGTGCTCCGCAACGCCTGCATCGGCGCCGACGTCGTCCACGCCCACGGCCTGCACGCCTCCGTCCGGGCCGCGCTCGCCGTCTCCGGCGGCATCGGGCCCGCCCGCACCCCGCTCGTCACCACCTGGCACGGCCGCCCGCCCGCCGAGGGGCCCCGGGCCGGGCTCGTCCGGCTCCTGGAGCGGCGGACCGTACGGGCGGCGGCCGTCGTCCTCGGCACCTCCTCCGACCTCGTCGACCGGGCCCGCCGGCGCGGGGCCCGCGACGCGCGGCTCGCCCCCGTCACCGTGCCAGCCGCCGGCGGACCCGTCTGCCTCCACGACGGCAAGGCCCGGGCCGAACTCGGCGCCGTCGACCGGCCGCTGCTCATGGCCGTCGGCGCCCTCGAACCCGGCCGGGGGTACGGGACGCTGCTCGACGCCGCGCGCGCGTGGCGGGAGCTCGACCCGCAGCCGCTGCTCGTCATCGCCGGCGAGGGACGCGAACGGGCCGCCCTCCAGCGGCGGATCGTCGCCGAAGGGCTCGCCGTCCGGCTCATCGGACGGCGCGACGACGTCGCCGAACTCCTCGCCGCCGCGGACGTCGCCGTCCTGCCGTCCCGCTGGGAGGCCCGGTCCCTGCTCGCCCAGGAGGCGCTGCGGCTCGGCGTGCCGTTGGTCGCCACGGCCGTCGGCGGCGTCCCCGAACTCGTCGGCGACGCCGCCGAACTCGTGCCGTACGGCGACGCCGGCGCCCTCGCGGCGGCCGTGCGCGGCCTGCTGGAGGACGAGGAGCGCCGGATGGACCTCGCGGCGGCCGGCCGGGTGCAGGCGGGGACGTGGCCGACGGAGGACGACACCGTCGCCCACGTCCTCAGCGTCTACGACGAACTGTCGGGCCGTTAGGCGCGGTCCCTACGGCGTGTGCCGCCTCGCCCGGAGCGCCAGCGACAGCGCCAGGACGGTCTGGGGGTCGTCCAGGTCCGTGCCGAGGAGCTCGGAGATGCGGCCCAGCCGGTTGTAGAGGGTCTGGCGGTTGAGGTGGAGCTCCCGGGCCGTCTCCGCCTTGCGGCCCGCGTGCGCCAGGTACGTCTCCAGGGTGGGCAGCAGCGGGGGGCGCGAGGCGCGGTCGTGGTCGCGGAGCGGGCCGATCGCCCGGTCGACGAAGGCCGCCAGGTCCGGGTGGTCGCGCAGCCGCCACAGCAGCAGGTCGATGTCGAGGCGCCGGGCGTCGTACCAGGGGCGGTCGGTGAGGCCCTGCGCCGCCGTCGCGGTCTCCGCCGCGTGCCGCAGCCCCGCCGACGCCGCCGCCCAGCCGCCCGCCATGCCGACGACCACGACCGGCGGGTGCGCGCCGGCGCCCTCCAGACCGGCCCGTTCCACGCCGGCCCGCAGCGCCGCCGCGACCCGGTCCGCGACCGCCGTCCGCTCCGACTCCGAGCGCAGCCCCAGGAGCAGCGGCACCCGCCCCTCGACCGGGCGGACGCCGAGCAGGGCCGGGACGCCGACGGCGGACAGCTCCTCGTGGACGGCGCGGGCGAGCAGCGCCCAGCTGCCGGACGGGGAGAGCTCGGGGGCCAGCCGCATGACCACCGGCAGCAGCGGGCCCTCGCCCGGCTTGAAGCCGAGGACCCGGGCCTGCGCCGGGGCGTCCTCCGCCGAGATCCGGCCCTCCGCGAGGTCCGTCAGGAAGTCGCCGCGGCCGCGCGCCGCCAGCTCCTCCTCCTGCCGGGCCTGCATGAGGACGACGGCGAGGAGCCCGGCCGCCCGTTCGGCGGCCATCCGGTGGACGGGGGAGAGGGCGCCGGAGACCGCCAGGAGGACGAGGCGGGCCCGGACCGAGCCCGTGCCGGGGCCCCCGCCGGGGACGTCGACGAGGACCGTGCCGGTCGGCGGGCCCGACTCGCGGGCCGCGCGCTGGCCGCGGAGCCCGTCCCAGACCTGGAGCGGGTCGGCGGGGCCGGACTCGGTGCCCGCCGCGTACAGCAGCTGCCCCTCGGCGGTCTCCAGGAAGACCGGGTTCGCGGCGAAGTCCGAGAGGATCCGCAGCACCTGCGGGACCCCGCCGCCGCCGAGCAGCGCCTCCGTGCACTGCCGGTGGATCTCCTCGGCCCGCCGCTGGAGCGCGTAGTGGCCGTTGACGATCTCGGTGTGGATCTCCTCCGTGACGGCGACGAACGGCACCTCGCGGTGGAGCTGGACGAGCGGCAGCCCGGCGGCCCGGGCGGTCTCCACTATCGTCGCCGGCAGCCGGGCGAAGCGCGGACCCAGCTCCACGACGAGCGCCGCGATGCCCCGGTCGGCGAGGCGCCGCACGAAGGCCCGCTGCTCGGCCGGGCGGGTGCCCAGGCCCAGACCGGTGGTCAGCAGCAGCTCGCCGCCCTTCAGCAGCGACGCGATGTTGGGCACCTCGCCCGCGTGCACCCACCGCACGGTCCGCTGGAGCCGGTCGGCGCCGGCGACGACCTCCGGGAGGCCGCTGCGGAGCCCCGGGAGTTCGAGTGCCCGTTGTACGGTGATGCCGCCCTGCGTGTCCATGGGCGGACGCTATCGCCGATGGTGTTTCCTGGACATCTCACCACGGTCACGGGGCCGGTCCGATCGCACACAGGGGCGACAACTCGTCGTGGCGCGGCGGGATTTGTACGACCGAATGTCGCTTGTGGCCTACGTCACTCCGGTGGATGCTCTCCCGCCATGGCAGACACCTCCACCCCGAAGCCGGCCCCGCGCGTCGACCGGCTCAAGGCGAACTCCGTCGGGCTCGTCGGCGTCGTCTTCATGGCCGTGGCCACCGCCGCGCCGATCACGGCCATGACCGGCAACCTCCCGATCGCCGTCGGCTTCGGCAACGGCACGGGCGCCCCCGCCGGCTACCTCTTCGCCACCCTCGTCCTGACCGTCTTCTCCGTCGGCTACGTGGCCATGGCCAAGCGGATCACCGCCGCCGGCGCCTTCTACGGCTACATCTCGCACGGCCTCGGCCGGATCGCGGGCATGGCCTCCGGCATGCTCGCCGTCCTCGCGTACATCGTCTTCGAGGCGTCCATCGTCGGCGTCTTCGCCTACTTCGCGAAGACCACCGTCGCCGACCAGCTCGGCGTCGACCTGCCGTGGATCCTGTACGCGGCCGTCATGCTGGCCGTCACCGCCGTCCTGTCGTACTTCGACATCAACCTGACCGCCAAGGCGCTCGGCGTCATGCTGATCGCGGAGATCGCCGTCCTCTTCGCGGTCGCCACCGCCGTCCTCATCCACGGCGGCGGCCCCGACGGCATCCCCGTCGAGCCGGTCAACCCGAAGAACGCCTTCACCGGCGCCTCCGCCGGCCTCGGCCTCTTCTTCGCCTTCTGGTCCTGGGTCGGTTTCGAGTCGACCGCCATGTACGGCGAGGAGTCCCGCGACCCCAAGCGCGTCATCCCCCGCGCCACCCTGATCTCCGTCATCGGCGTCGGCCTCTTCTACATCTACGTCTCCTGGATGACGATCGCGGGCAACGGCCTCGCCGGCTCCGTGAAGCTGTCGTCCTCCGCCACCCCGCTCGACCTCTTCTTCGCCCCCACCCAGAGCTACATCGGCGCCTGGGCCGTCGACGCCTTCCAGTGGCTGCTGCTCACCGGCTCCTTCGCCTGCGGCATGGCCTTCCACCAGTGCGCCTCCCGCTACCTCTACGCCATCGGCCGCGAGGGCTTCCTCCACCCGGCGCTCGGCCGCACCCACCGCCGGCACGGCTCCCCGTACATCGCCTCCTTCGCGCAGAGCGCCATCGCCGTCCTCCTCGTCGGCGCCTTCTGGCTCACCGGCCAGGACCCCTACATCCACCTCTACACCCTGCTCGCGATCCTCGGCACGATGGCGATCCTCATCGTGCAGACCCTCTGCTCCTTCGCCGTCATCGGCTACTTCCGCAAGAACCACCCCGAGGACCGGCACTGGTTCAAGACCCTCACCGCACCCCTCCTCGGCGGCATCGGCATGACCGCCGTCGTCGTCCTCCTCGTCGTCAACATGGAGACCGCGGCCGGTCTCGCCGCCGACTCCCTCTTCTTCAAGGCGATCCCGTGGATCGTCGGCGCCGTCTTCTTCGGCGGCCTCGGCCTCGGCCTCTACCTCAAGGCCAGGCAGCCCGCGCGCTACGAGATCATCGGCCGGATCGTCCTGGAGGACGCCGCCGAACGCGACGACGAGCAGACGGAACCCGTCACCGCGGTCCACGGCTGACCCCGCGGCCGTACGGCCGGCACCGCCACCGGCCGAACCCCCACCTCTCCAGGAGCGCCCCATGGCACGCACCAACCCGATGCACCTCCTGAACCGCCTCGCCGCCGACCACGCCGACGCCCGCCGGCTCGGCCTCCCCGTCGACGAGCTCCGCGGCCTGCGCGGCGACCCGCTGGGCCGCCGCACCCTCCTCAAGGCGGCCGCCGCGGCCGGGATCGCGGTCTCCGCCGCGGCCGCCCCCGCCGTCGCCGCCGTCCCCGACCCGCCGGTCCGGTCCGACGCCCGGATCGCGGTCGTCGGCGCCGGCATCGCCGGACTCACCGCCGCCCTCACCCTCCAGGACGCCGGGCTCGCCCCCGTCCTCTACGAAGCCGACCCGGCCCGCGTCGGCGGCCGGATGTGGACCCAGCGGAACCACTGGGCCTACGGGCAGACCTCCGAGATCGGCGGCGAGCTCATCGACACCAGCCACAAGAAGATGCTGGAACTCTGCCGCCGCTTCGGCCTGACCACCGAGGACTTCCTCGGCGGCGGACCCAACGGCGCCGAGGAGGTCCTCTGGTTCGACGGCGGCTACTACCCGCGCCACCAGGCCGACGAGGACTTCAACGGCGTCTACCAGGCGCTGCGCCGCGACCTCTCCGAGGCGGGGGAGGTCCTCTGGAACCGGACGACCCCCACCGGAACCGCCCTCGACACCATGTCGGTGTACGAGTGGATCGAGAGCCGCGTCCCCGGCGGGCACGCCTCGCCGCTCGGACAGTTCATCGACGTCGCCTACAACGTCGAGTACGGCGCCGACACCACCGAACAGTCCTCGCTCGCCCTCGTCCTGCTCATGGGCTACCAGACCAATCCGGGCAACTTCAACATCTGGGGCCTGTCCAACGAGCGCTACCACATAGTCGGAGGCAACGACCGGCTCCCGAACGCCATCGCCGGCGCCCTGAACCCCGGCACCCTCCGGATGGGCTGGACCCTCCAGGCGGTCCGGGCCAATGCCGACGGCACCCAGACCCTCACCTTCACCGAGGGCGGCACCACCCGGACCGTCACCGCCGACCACACCGTCCTCTGCGTCCCGCTGCCGATCCTCAAGCGGCTCGACCTCACCCGGGCCGGCTTCGACCCGCTCATGACGAACCTGCTGCGGGACGCCCGCATGGGCTACTGCACCAAGCTCAACATGCAGTTCGGCACCCGCCCCTGGCGCGGCACCGGCGCCTGGCCCGGGGTCTCCGCCGGCGACTGCTTCACCGACCTCGACGTCCAGCAGACCTGGGACACCACCAAGATCCAGGGCGGCACCGGCGGCATCCTCATCCAGTACAACGGCGGCAGCCTCGCCCGGAACCTGAACCCGGCCGGCCCCTTCTCCACCGAGGCCGACCCGTACGTGCGGAACCTGGTGAGCCGCTACCTCGCCGGGATCGACTCCTTCTTCCCCGGCACCTCGCGCGCCTGGAACGGCCGCGCCCAGCTCTCCGCCTGGCACAAGAACCCGAACGCGCTGGGCGCCTACTCCTGCTGGCCGGTGGGCTACCTCCACCGGTACGCGGGGTACGAGGGCACCGCCCAGGGCAACGTCCACATCGGCGGCGAGCACTGCTCGTACGACTTCCAGGGCTTCATGGAGGGCGGCGCCACCGAGGGCGAGCGGGCCGCGCGGGAGGTGATCGACGCCCTGCGGTGACGACGGCGGGGGTCAGGCCGCCGGCCGGACGTTGTGGTTGAGGCGGAACACGTTGTCGGGGTCGTACGCCGCCTTCACGGCGGCGAGCCGCGGAAGGTTCTCGGCACCGAACCCGGCGACGACCCGCCTCTCGCCCTCGTCGCCGATGAAGTTGAGGTAGACGGTCTCCGTCGACCACGGCCGCATGTCGGTCCGGACGTCGTGCACCCACTGCACCGCCCGCCCGTCGTCCGCCGGGTCCTCCCAGGTCGCGAACGGGTGCACCACCCACGGCGCGGTCCGCCACGGCAGCGGGTACCCGGACGGACCGGCCGCCACCGCCCCGCCCATCAGGAAGAGCACGTGCTGGGTGGCGGTCCCCTCCGGGATCCGCTCGCCCCGCGCGGCGAAGACGTCCACGGCCTCGTCCGGGAGGGCGCGCAGGTACTCCGCCGACCAGTAGTTCCGCAGCCCCGGCGGGTCGTCGATCATGCACTGGAGGTCCGCGTACGGGATGTCCGTGACGACCTCCACCACCGGCCGCAGCGCCAGCAGCGGCTCGGCGGCCTCCCGGACCAGGGCCACCGGCCCGGCGCACGTCACCAGCGCCCCGCACACCAGCCGCCCGACCAGGTGGGCGGGGACGAACGGCTCCGGCGGGGCCGGGAAGAAGATGACCCCGCCCCCGATCTCGTCCGGCGCCCGCTCGCCCAGGTCCCGGTAGGCGCGCACGACCTCGGGCCCGTACCGGGGCGGGAAGAGCAGCAGGGCCATGCTCATGCGCGGCAGCTCGTGCAGCCGCAGCGTCAGCGAGGTGGCCACCCCGAAGTTGCCCCCGCCGCCGTGCAGCGCCCAGAACAGCTCCGGGTTCTCCTCCGCGCTCGCCACCACGTGCTTCCCCTCCGCCGTGATCAGCTCGGCCGCCAGCAGGTTGTCCGAGGCGAGCCCGAACTTCCGCTCCAGCCAGCCGGACCCGCCGCCGAGCACGAAGCCGCCGACCCCCGTCGTGGAGACCCGCCCGCCCGTCGTCGCCAGCCCGAACGGCTGGGTCGCCCGGTCGAGGTGGCCCATGGTCGCGCCGCCCTCGACCCGCACCGTCAGGTGCTCCGGGTCCGCGACGACCGCGTGCATCCGGCGCAGGTCGACCACGAGCCCTCCGTCGACGACCGAGGCCCCGGCGACGCTGTGCCCGCCGCCGCGCACCGCGATCGGCAGCCCCGTCTCCCGCCCGAAGAGGATCGCGTTGGACACGTCCGCCGGGCCCGCGCACTGCGCGATCACCGCGGGCCGCCGGTCGATCATCCCGTTGTGGACGGCCCTGGCCCCGTCGTAGCCCGGATCGCCGGGTACGTACACCTCACCGGCCAGATCCTCGCGGAGCCCGGCCAGGGCAGTCTCCGGAACGGTGGTGTGGGGAGCCATGGCGCCCCCCTTTCGTACGGGGGCCAGGACACCTTCATCGTAGGTCCGGGCCCCCGGGGGCGCCCCTCAGCCGCCGTAGGCGCCGCTCGCCGTCAGCCGCAGGGCGGTGTCGATCAGCGGGACGTGGCTGAACGCCTGCGGGAAGTTGCCCACCTGCCGCTGGAGCCGCGGGTCCCACTCCTCCGCGAGCAGCCCCAGGTCGTTGCGGAGCGACAGCAGCTTCTCGAAGAGGGTGCGGGCCTCGTCGACCCGGCCGATCATCGCCAGGTCGTCGGCGAGCCAGAAGGAGCAGGCGAGGAAGGCGCCCTCGTCGCCCTCCAGACCGTCGACGCCCGCCTCCTCGCCGGCCGTCGGGTAGCGCAGCACGAAACCGTCCTCCGTGGACAGCTCCCGCTGGATCGCCTCGATCGTGCCGATCACCCGCTTGTCGTCCGGCGGCAGGAAGCCCATCTGCGGGATCAGCAGCAGCGAGGCGTCCAGCTCCTTGGAGCCGTACGACTGGGTGAAGGTGTTCCGCTCCTTGTCGTAGCCCTTGTCGCAGACGTCCCGGTGGATCTCGTCGCGCAGCTCGCGCCAGCGCTCCAGCGGGCCGTCCGCGTCGCCGGACTCGATCAGCTTGATCGTGCGGTCGACCGCCACCCAGGCCATCACCTTGGAATGGGTGAAGTGCCGGCGCGGGCCGCGGACCTCCCAGATGCCCTCGTCGGGCTGGTCCCAGTTCTTCTCCAGGTAGTTGATCAGCTTGATCTGGAGCAGGGAGGCGTAGTCGTTGCGGGACAGGCCCGTCATGTGCGCCAGGTGCAGGGCCTCGGTGACCTCGCCGTACACGTCGAGCTGGAGCTGGCTCGCGGCGCCGTTGCCAACCCGGACCGGGCCCGAGTTCTCGTACCCCGGCAGCCAGTCCAGCTCCGCCTCGCCGAGCTCCCGCTCGCCCGCGATGCCGTACATGATCTGGAGGTTCTCCGGGTCGCCGGCGACCGCGCGCAGCAGCCACTCCCGCCAGGCGCGGGCCTCCTCGCGGTAGCCGGTGCGCAGCAGCGAGGAGAGGGTGATCGCCGCGTCCCGCAGCCAGGTGTAGCGGTAGTCCCAGTTCCGCACGCCGCCGATCTCCTCCGGCAGCGAGGTGGTCGGCGCGGCGACGATCCCGCCGGTCGGCGCGTACGTCAGGGCCTTCAGGGTGATCAGGGAGCGGACCACGGCCTCCCGGTAGGGGCCGTGGTACGTGCAGTGGGCCACCCACTCGCGCCAGAAGTCGGCCGTCGCCTCCAGGGAGCCCTCCGGGTCCGGCAGCGCCGGCGGCTGCCGGTGCGAGGGCTGCCAGGAGAGGGTGAAGGCGATCCGGTCGCCGGGGGTGACGGTGAACTCGGAGTAGGTGGTGAGGTGCTCGCCGTGGGTCTCGGCGTCCGTGTCGAGCCAGACGGAGTCGGGCCCGGCCACCGCGACCGTCCGCTCGCCGACCTTGTGCACCCAGGGCACGATCCGGCCGTAGCTGAACCGCATCCGCAGCGCGGAGCGCATCGGCACCCGGCCGCTGACCCCCTCCACGATCCGGATCAGCTGCGGGGCGCCGTCGCGCGGCGGCATGAAGTCGGTCACCCGGACCGTGCCGCGCGGGGTGTCCCACTCCGACTCCAGGATCAGCGAGTCGCCCCGGTAGCGGCGGCGGTCGGCGGGGGCCGGCTCGGCGTCGTCCGGGCCGGCCGGGCCCACCCTCCAGAAGCCGTGCTCCTCGGTACCGAGCAGGGCCGCGAAGACGGCATGCGAGTCGAAGCGGGGGAGGCAGAGCCAGTCGACGCTGCCGTCCCGGCAGACCAGCGCCGCGGTCTGCATGTCTCCGATGAGTGCGTAATCCTCGATACGCCCGGCCACGTGCTTCACTCCAGTCGAACGGCCTGTCCGCCCCTCGGGGCGCGTGCTGCGGGTGTCGCGTCCGCGCGTCGCGAGACCTGCGGTGGGTGCGAGAGGTGCCCGCGGTGCCAGTGTGCGGGATGGCCGGCCCAGGCAGCGGGTCGAGGGGGGCCGACAGGGCTCCCGGTCCGGTTCCACGGGCGGGGTGGTGCCGTCGGCCGGCCGCCCGGCGACGACGCCCGGGCGGGATGGTCCGCACCTTAATCACCCTGATGATCACCCCGGTAACGCGCTGCTCCATCCGGGTGAACGGAATGTTCCACGAACGTGCGCACGGGTCCTCCCACGGCCTCCGGGTCCCCCGGACGGCCCCCACACGGCCCGTCCCACCCGGTCGGCCGGTGTGCCGACCGTGTGGCCGGAAGCGGTCTCCTGCGGTCACTGATACCCTGGTACCCCGTGGACCGGTGGGAAACGGCGCTCGGCCGAGACCCCCGAAACCGCAGCGACGGCACCCCCGATTCTCCCGGAGGACCTGCCGCTTCGCACCTCCAGAACGCGACCACGGGAGCCCCCTCTTGGCGATGCCGCCCAAATCCACGACGACCAAGCACATCTTCGTCACCGGGGGTGTCGCCTCCTCGCTCGGCAAGGGCCTCACCGCCTCCAGCCTGGGTGCGCTCCTCAAGGCCCGGGGCCTGCGGGTCACGATGCAGAAGCTCGACCCGTACCTCAACGTCGACCCGGGCACGATGAACCCCTTCCAGCACGGTGAGGTGTTCGTCACCAACGACGGCGCCGAGACCGACCTGGACATCGGCCACTACGAGCGCTTCCTCGACGTCGACCTCGACGGCTCGGCCAACGTCACCACCGGCCAGGTCTACTCGCAGGTCATCGCCAAGGAGCGGCGCGGCGAGTACCTCGGCGACACCGTGCAGGTCATCCCGCACATCACCAACGAGATCAAGTCCCGGATCCGCCGCATGGCCACCGACGACGTCGACGTCGTCATCACCGAGGTCGGCGGCACCGTCGGCGACATCGAGTCGCTGCCCTTCCTGGAGACGGTCCGCCAGGTCCGCCACGAGGTCGGCCGCGACAACGTCTTCGTCGTGCACATCTCGCTGCTGCCCTACATCGGCCCCTCCGGCGAGCTGAAGACCAAGCCGACCCAGCACTCGGTCGCCGCCCTGCGCAACATCGGCATCCAGCCCGACGCGATCGTGCTGCGCGCCGACCGCGAGGTCCCCACCGCCATCAAGCGCAAGATCTCGCTGATGTGCGACGTCGACGAGGCCGCGGTGGTCGCCGCCATCGACGCCAAGTCGATCTACGACATCCCGAAGGTGCTGCACTCCGAGGGCCTCGACGCCTACGTGGTGCGCAAGCTCGACCTGCCCTTCCGCGACGTGGACTGGACCGTCTGGGAGGACCTCCTCGACCGCGTCCACAACCCGGAGCACGAGGTCACCGTCGCGCTCGTCGGCAAGTACATCGACCTGCCCGACGCCTACCTCTCGGTCACCGAGGCCATGCGCGCCGGCGGCTTCGCCAACAAGGCGCGGGTCAAGGTCAAGTGGGTCACCTCCGACGACTGCAAGACCCAGGCCGGCGCCGAGAAGCAGCTCGGCGACTGCGACGCCATCCTCATCCCCGGCGGCTTCGGCGACCGCGGCGTCTCCGGCAAGGTCGGCGCCATCCAGTACGCCCGCGAGCACAAGGTGCCGCTGCTCGGCATCTGCCTCGGCCTCCAGTGCATCGTCATCGAGGCGGCCCGGAACCTGGCGGGCATCCCCGAGGCCAACTCCACCGAGTTCGACCCGGCCACCGCGCACCCCGTCGTCTCCACGATGGAGGAGCAGCTCGCCTACGTGGAGGGCGCCGGCGACCTCGGCGGAACGATGCGCCTGGGCCTCTACCCGGCGAAGCTCGCCGAGGGCTCGGTCGTCCGCGAGACCTACGACGGCGAGCCGTACGTCGAGGAGCGCCACCGCCACCGCTACGAGGTGAACAACGCCTACCGCGCGGAGCTGGAGAAGAAGGCCGGCCTGGTCTTCTCCGGCACCTCCCCGGACAACAAGCTCGTCGAGTTCGTCGAGTACCCGAAGGAGATCCACCCCTACCTGGTCGCCACCCAGGCGCACCCGGAGCTGAAGTCCCGCCCGACCCGCCCCCACCCGCTCTTCGCGGGCCTGGTCAAGGCGGCCGTCGAGCGCAAGACGGGCAAGAAGTAGCAAGGCGTTAACGTTGCCGGGGTGCGGGTCCTGACGGGCCCGTACCCCGGTTTTCGTGTGTGGGAGGACGCAGATGCAGGTGCAGGACACCCCGGAGGAGTGGCAGGTCGTCGCCTCCGCCATCCCCTTCAAGGGCAACAAGACGAGTGTCCGCACGGACGACGTGGTCATGCCGGACGGCTCCGTCGTCCGCCGCGACTACCAGGTCCACCCGGGCTCCGTGGCCGTCCTGGCCGTGGACGACCAGGACCGGGTACTGGTGCTGCGGCAGTACCGGCACCCGGTGCGGCAGAAGCTGTGGGAGATCCCGGCCGGACTGCTCGACGTGCCCGGCGAGAACCCGCTGCACGCCGCCCAGCGCGAGCTGTACGAGGAGGCGCACGCCAAGGCGGGGGAGTGGCACGTCCTGACCGACGTCTACACCACCCCGGGCGGCTGCGACGAGGCCGTACGGATCTTCCTGGCGCGCGACCTCGCCGAGGCGGAGGGGGAGCGGTACGCGGTCGCCGAGGAGGAGGCCGACATGGAGGTGGAGCGGGTCCCGCTGGCGGAGCTGGTGCGCGGGATCCTCGCCGGCGAGCTGCACAACAACTGCCTGGTGGTGGGGGTGCTGTCGCTGGTCGCCGCGCGGGCGGGGGACGGTCTGGACGCGCTGCGCCCCGCCGACGCGGCCTGGCCGGCCCGGCCCTTCGAGTCGTAACGCCCCCGGCCCCCGACCACCCCGCTCCGTGCCGCGCCCGCCACCCCGTCACGGGCTGCGCTGCCGCTCCGTTGTGGGCTGCGCCCGGCGGGGCTGGTTGCGGTGCCGCCGCGCCGTTTCGTTGTTGGCTGCGCTGCCGCTCCGTTGTGGGCAGGCGTTCCGCAAGGGGCGGAACGGGTGGGCACAACGGAACGGCACCCTTGCGGGTGCCTCCGCACCAGGGCCTGAACCCGCACCCGTACGGCGCCGTACACCGGGTGCGGGTTCAGGCCCGGAAAGCCTTGGCCCGGCAGGGGGGCGCCGTCCCTGTGCCCACCCGTCCCGCCCCAGCGGGACGATTGCCCACAGGGACGCCGGGCGCGGGGGGCGGTGTGACTGTCGGCTGATCCGATCGGGGGATGTGCCCGCCGCGCTCCGCCGGGGACGCGCGGGGGGCTGAACTACGCTCGTACACGCCCGTGCGGAGTCCCCGCGGGATCGGCTCGTGCGCAGGTGGACGGGAGTGTGGCCCGTGACGGATCAGGCGGTGGCAGCGGCCGGCAGCCGGCAGTTCTACGGCCGGCAGCGGGAGTTGAAGGCCCTCCGCGCCGACATCGAGCGGACCGGCCTGGACACCCTCACCGGCCGCAAGGAGCCCCGCGCCCGTGTCCTCCTCGTCGCCGGCCGTCCCGGCTCCGGCCGCACCGCGCTCGCCGAGGAGCTGATCGCCTCCGTCGCCGACCGCTACCCCGACGGCGTCCACCGGGTCCGGCTCACCGAGCCCGGCGGGGAGCCCGTCCCCACCGCCCGGGCCGCCCGCGAACTCCTCCGCGGCCTCGGGGTCGCCGAACCCCCCGGCGCCGCCGAGGACGAGCTGACCCAGCTGGTCCGCGAGGCGCTCGCCACCCGCCGGGCGGTGCTGCTGCTCGACGACGCCGTCGACGCCGAGCAGGCCGACCCCCTCCTCCCCGACAACCCGGACGCCCTGGTCGTCGCGGTGGCGCGGGGGCCGCTCACCGGCATCCCGGACGTGCGGCCCTGCACCCTCGGCGGCCTCGACCCGAAGTCGGCCATCGAGCTGCTGACCTCCGCCACCGGCTCGGTCCGGATCACCGTCGACCCGCAGGCCGCCGAGGCGCTGGTCGAGGAGTGCGGCGGGCTGCCCGGCGCGGTGGTCCTCGCCGGCGGCTGGCTGGCCGGCCGGCCCGAGACCTCGGTGGCCGACCTCGCCAAGCGGCTCCGGGGCCTGAGCGGCGACCCGCTCACCCGTACCTTCCTCCTCGCCCACCAGGCGCTGCCCCAGCCGGCCGCCCGGATACTGCGCTACCTGGCGCTCGCCCCGCTCGGCCGGGCCGACGCCCACACCGCCTCCGCCCTGGCCGGCTGCTCGGTCTCGGCGGCGGCCACCACCCTCGCGGACTTCGCCCGCCTGGGACTGGTGGCCGACGCGGGGGACGGACAGTACGAGGTCCCCGGCCATCTCGTCCCCCTGCTCCGCGCCCAGCTGGAGGAGCGCGACCGGCCCGCCGAGGTGCAGCTCGCCCGGGCCCGGATGCTGGAGCGGACCGTGCGGCTCCTCCAGTCCTGCCGCGCGGTCACCGAACCCGAGGGCTCCCCGGCCCGGCGCAAGCTCGCCGGCCTGCCGCGCGCCCTGCGCTTCCCCACCCCCGAGGCCGCCGGGCAGTGGCTGGCCTCCCGCAGGCCGGCGCTGCTCGCCTGCGCCCGGATGGCGGTCGCCGACGGCGAGCTCGACACCCTCGCCCGCCGGCTGATCGCCTCCCTGGTGCGGGCGCTCACCGCGCACGGCGGCGCCGAGGCGGCCGCCCCCGACCTCTACGGGCTGCACCGGCTCGTCCTCGACGTGGCCGAGCGGCGCGGACTGCACCGAGAGCGGGCCGCGGCCCTGCTCAACCTCGGCGACCTCGACGCCCGGACCGGGCGCACGAAGGAGGCTCTGCTGCGATATCGGTTGGCATGGGAGGCCGGAAGGCAAGCAAATGACCCGTACGCCACCGGTCGCGCAATGGAATCCGTAGGTGGCAGCTATCAGGAGCTCGGCGACTGGCAGCGGGCCGGCGACTGGTACGGCCGGGCCCTCGCCCAGCGCCTCGCCCGGGACGAGCGGGCCGACCAGGCGCGGCTGTACGCCCGCCTCGGCGCCGTGCAGACCTACGCCGGCCGGTACGGGGAGGCCCTGCGGCACTGGCGGGCGGCCGCGGCCGGCTACCGCAGGCTCGGCGATCTCCCGGGCCACGCACGGGCGTTGAGCGAGGCGGCCCGGGTGCAGGAGTACGCCGGGCGCCCCGAGGAGTCGCTGCGGACCTGCGAGGAGGCGGTCGAGTGGGCCCGCCGCGCCCAGGACACCCGGCTCCAGGCGGCCCTCCGGCTGCGGCTCGCCGACACCCTCGACCGGCTCGGCGACCCCGCCGCGGCCCGGCTGCACCGGACCGCGGCGGACCGGCTGCTGGAAACGGAACGCTTCGCCTACGAAATCCGCAGTGGGTCTGCGGAAGATTAGTACTTTGAAAGGCTAGACAGCGGGAACTCCTTCATTAGACTGGGTCTGCCGCGTTCGAACGTGGTCTGCCCCGGTGCGCCGCAGTGCATCCGGGTATGTATCGCAGTGCACCAGTTATCCCCCTGATTCAAGGACCGTGATCGACGATGAAGGTCGGCATCCCCCGCGAGGTCAAGAACAACGAGTTCCGCGTGGCCATCACCCCCGCCGGTGTCCACGAGCTCGTCCGCAACGGCCACCAGGTCTTCATCGAGCAGAACGCCGGCGTCGGCTCCTCGATCACGGACGAGGAGTACGTCGCCGCCGGCGCCGAGATCCTCGCCACCGCCGACGAGGTCTGGGCCACCGCGGACCTGCTCCTCAAGGTCAAGGAGCCGATCGCGGAGGAGTACCACCGCCTCCGCAAGGACCAGACGCTCTTCACCTACCTGCACCTCGCCGCCTCCAAGGAGTGCACGGACGCCCTCCTGGAGTCCGGCACCACCGCCATCGCGTACGAGACCGTCGAGACCGCGAACCGCGCGCTCCCGCTGCTCGCCCCGATGTCCGAGGTCGCGGGCCGCCTGGCCCCGCAGGTCGGCGCCTACCACCTGATGCGCTCGGCCGGCGGCCGCGGCGTCCTCCCCGGCGGCGTCCCCGGCACCCACGCCGGCAAGGCCGTCGTCATCGGCGGCGGCGTCTCCGGCTGGAACGCCACCCAGATCGCCGTCGGCATGGGCTTCCACGTGACCCTGCTCGACAAGGACATCAACAAGCTCCGCGAGGCCGACAAGATCTTCGGCACCAAGGTGCAGACGATCGTCTCCAACGCCTACGAGCTGGAGAAGGCCGTCGTCGAGGCCGACCTCGTCATCGGCGCCGTCCTCATCCCGGGCGCCAAGGCTCCGAAGCTGGTCACCAACGAGCTCGTCGCCAAGATGAAGCCCGGAAGTGTCCTTGTCGACATTGCCATCGACCAGGGCGGCTGCTTCGAGGACTCCCACCCGACCACCCACGCCGAGCCGACCTTCCAGGTCCACGACTCGGTCTTCTACTGCGTCGCCAACATGCCCGGCGCGGTCCCGAACACCTCCACCTACGCCCTCACCAACGCCACGCTGCCCTACATCGTGTCGCTGGCGAACAACGGCTGGGTCGAGGCGCTCCGCCGCGACTCCGCCCTCGCCCTGGGCCTCAACACCCATGACGGCAAGGTCGTTTACAAGGAGGTGGCCGAGGCGCACGGCTACGAGCACGTCGAGCTGAGCACCCTCATCGGCTGACACCGACATCCCTGACGACGGCCCCGGCGACGCCCCCGTCAACGCCCGCCGTCAATGTCACGCACCCGGCCGGACCTTGTTCGACAAGGTCCGGCCGGCTGTGTCTCCGGCCACGCCAAAACGTTCGGTCAACTCGCCTCGAACGTAACCCTTTAACCGTTTCGCACACCCCTGAAACGTGTGGATGAGTGGCCGCGCACCCTTGACAGAGGCGTGTTCGGTTGCCGACACATCGGGCCGGGTCCGGGCGATTGTGTTGCTGCGGAGCGGTGACACGCCATAGAGTCGCCAACCGTCGGCATGGTGCCACGCTGACCTATCGATAAATGTTCCTGGTCACGTCCAAGGAGGTAAGACGACTTGTGAATGAGTCGACATTTACTCCCGGGAGCGGTGCGCCAGGTGCCCCGGTCGGCTCCGTCGCGGTGCGGACCTTCGCGACGCACCAGCCCATGACGACAACCCACACGCTGAAGACGATGGACGGCCTACACGTGAACGCCACGGCCGGCAACGAGATGGGCCGAGAGTCCACCCACTTCGCCGCCTACGACGAGCTGCCCGAGGGGCACTTCTACGACCCCGACGCCGAGTACGAGCCCGACCCGGAGTACGCGGCCACCCTCGCGCCCGACGCTGCCCGCCAGCGCCGCGAGCGGATCGGCCCGACCGGACGGCCGCTGCCGTACTTCCCGATCCCGGGCCCGCTGACCGACCACGGTCCCGCCAAGATCATCGCGATGTGCAACCAGAAGGGCGGCGTCGGCAAGACCACGTCGACCATCAACCTGGGTGCCGCGCTCGCCGAGTACGGACGACGGGTGCTGCTCGTCGACTTCGACCCGCAGGGCGCCCTGTCGGTCGGCCTCGGCGTGAACCCGATGGAGCTCGACCTCACCGTCTACAACCTGCTCATGGAGCGGGGCATGTCGGCGGACGAGGTGCTGCTCAAGACGGCGGTCCCCAACATGGACCTGCTGCCGAGCAACATCGACCTCTCCGCCGCCGAGGTGCAGCTGGTCTCCGAGGTCGCGCGCGAGTCCACGCTCCAGCGCGCCCTCAAGCCGCTGATGAACGACTACGACTACATCGTGATCGACTGTCAGCCCTCGCTCGGCCTGCTGACCGTGAACGCCCTGACGGCCGCTCACAAGGTCATCGTGCCGCTGGAGTGCGAGTTCTTCGCGCTGCGCGGCGTGGCCCTGCTGACCGAGACCATCGAGAAGGTCCAGGAGCGGCTCAACCCCGAGCTGGAGCTCGACGGCATCCTCGCCACCATGTACGACTCCCGGACCGTGCACTCCCGCGAGGTGCTCGCGCGGGTCGTCGAGGCCTTCGACGACCACGTCTACCACACGGTGATCGGCCGGACGGTGCGCTTCCCGGAGACCACGGTCGCCGGCGAGCCCATCACCACGTACGCCTCCAACTCCGTGGGCGCCGCCGCCTACCGCCAGCTCGCCAGGGAGGTGCTCGCCCGGTGTCACGCCGAGTGAGTCTGCCCGGAGCCGACGAACTCTTCCGTACGACCGGGGGGATGGCGCTCCAGGCGTCCTCACCCCGCCGAACCGTTCCCGCTCCGGCGGGAGAGAGCGACCCGACGGCCGGCGCGGACGGCGGCACCGCCCCCGGCTCCGCCGAGCACGCGGCGGCCGACTCGGAGGCGGCCGAGCCCCGTGCCCGGGAGACGGAGTCGGTCCCCGCGCAGCAGCCCGCCCCCGTGAAGGCGGCCGCCCAGGCGGCGGCGCCCGCACGGCGCCGGGGCCGGACCACCAACCGGCGCCCCAGCGGCCGGGAGCGCCACGACGAGAAGATCACGGTCTACGTCTCCGCCGAGGAGCTGATGGACCTGGAGCACGCGCGGCTCGTGCTCCGCGGCGAGCACGGCCTCGCCGTCGACCGCGGCCGGATCGTCCGCGAGGCGGTCGCCGTGGTCCTGGCGGACCTGGAGTCCCGCGGCGACGCGAGCATCCTCGTCCGCCGTCTGCGCGGCCGCTGACGGTAGCCTGCGGGCGGCCCCGCCCCCGCACCCCTGGAACCGCCCCCGATGCACCCGCACGCCGACGAAACGTCCCGCCCACCGCGCCGCCGCGCGCTGGGACGGGGCGGCGGGCTCCCGTCCGGCGGCCCCGGGCCCGTACCGGCGCCGGACACGCCGGACGGCGGGACCGGGCCCGAACCGGAGCCCGCGTCCGTACCGGATCCCGCGCCCGCGTCCGTACCGGATGCCGTCCCCGAGGGGGCCGGGGAGGCCGGGGACGGGCGGTTCACCGTGCGGCTCGCCAACTTCGAGGGGCCGTTCGACCTGCTGCTCCAGCTGATCACCAAACACAAGCTGGACGTCACCGAGGTCGCCCTCTCGCAGGTCACCGACGAGTTCATGGCCCACATCCGGGCCCTCGGGCCGGACGGGGACCTCGACCAGACCACCGAGTTCCTGGTCGTCGCCGCCACCCTGCTCGACCTCAAGGCCGCCCGGCTGCTGCCCGCGGCCGAGGTCGAGGACGAGGCCGACCTCGCCCTCCTGGAGGCCCGCGACCTGCTCTTCGCCCGGCTCCTCCAGTACCGGGCGTACAAGCGGATCGCCGAGATCCTCGCCGAACGGTGGGAGGCCGAGGGCCGGCGCCACCCCCGGACCGTCGGCCTGGAGCCGCACCATGCCGCGCTGCTCCCCGAGGTCGTCCTCTCGATCGGCGCCGAGGGCCTCGCCCGGCTCGCCGTGAAGGCCCTCCAGCCCAAGGCGAAGCCGCAGGTCTACGTGGACCACATCCACGCCCCGCTGGTCAGCGTCCGCGAGCAGGCGGGGATCGTCGCCGCCCTGCTGCGCGAGCGCGGCACCGCCGACTTCCGGGAGCTCGTCGAGGACGCCGGGGACACCCTCACCGTCGTCGCTCGCTTCCTGGCCCTCCTGGAGCTCTACCGGGAGAAGGCCGTCGCCCTCGACCAGAAGGACCCGCTCGGCGACCTCGCGGTCACCTGGACCGGTGGGGACGGCGAGACCCGCGTCACCGAGGAATTCGACCAGGAAGCACCGGAGCCCGCATGAGCGACCTCAAGCCCGCCCTCGAAGCCGTCCTCATGGTCGTCGACGAGCCCGCCACCGAGGAGCGGCTCGCCCGGGTCCTCGGCCGCGCCCCGCACGAGGTCGCCGACGCCCTGCGCGAGCTGGCCGACGAGTACACCGCCGACGGGCGCGGCTTCGAGCTGCGCCGGGTCGCCGGCGGCTGGCGCTACTACACCCGCCCCGACCACGCCGCCGCCGTCGAGGCCTTCGTCCTGGACGGCCAGCAGGCCCGGCTGACCCAGGCCGCCCTGGAGACCCTGGCGGTCGTCGCGTACCGCCAGCCGGTCAGCCGGTCCCGGGTCTCCGCGGTCCGCGGGGTCAACTGCGACGGCGTGATGCGCACCCTCCTCCAGCGGGGTCTGGTCGAGGAGGCGGGCACGGAACCCGAAACAGGTGCGATCCTGTACAGGACGACGAACTACTTCCTGGAGCGGATGGGCCTCAGGGGCCTGGACGAACTCCCGGAGCTCGCGCCCTTCCTCCCCGAGGCGGACGCGGTCGAAGCGGACTCCCTGGAAGGCGTTCCGTCGTTCGATCCCGACAGGGACGAACCAGCGGACGAAGAGACGACGGAAGTTTGATGCGAAGCAGCAGCGGCAGGAACAGCGGAAACAACGGCGGGAGCCGTGGTGCCAAGAGCGGCGGCCGCGGCAACTACCGGGGCGCGGGCAACAACCGCGACGAGCGCGGCCAGAGCGCCGGCCGTCCCCGCAAGACCCGTCCCGAGGAGCGCAGCTACGACGTGAGCATGCCCTCGGACAGCGGCAGGGGCGGCTCCGGCGGCCCCCGCAAGGGGCGCGGCGACGCGGCCCGCGGCGGTGCCAAGGGCGGCCCCAAGCAGTCCCCGAAGCAGCCGCAGCGGGGCGGGCGCACGGCCCCGGCGCGCTCGCGCGAGTACGAGGCCAGGGCCGAGGAGCGCAACCGCGAGCGGTACGCGAACAAGCCCGAGATCAAGACCCCCAAGACCTTCCCGGGCGCCGAGCAGGAGGGCGAGCGCCTCCAGAAGGTGCTGGCCCGGGCCGGTTACGGCTCGCGGCGCGCCTGCGAGGAGCTGATCGAGCAGGCCCGCGTCGAGGTCAACGGCGAGATCGTCCTGGAGCAGGGCCTCCGGGTGAAGGACAGCGACGAGATCCGGGTCGACGGCCTGACCGTCGCCACCCAGTCGTACCAGTTCTTCGCCCTGAACAAGCCGGCCGGCGTCGTCTCCACCATGGAGGACCCGGACGGCCGCCAGTGCCTGGGCGACTACGTCACCAACCGCGAGACCCGGCTCTTCCACGTCGGCCGGCTCGACACCGAGACCGAGGGCATCATCCTGCTCACCAACCACGGCGAGCTGGCCCACCGTCTCACCCACCCCAAGTACGGCGTGAAGAAGACCTACCTGGCCGCCGTCACCGGCCCGCTGCCCCGCGAGGTCGGCAAGCGGCTCAAGGAGGGCATCCAGCTGGAGGACGGCTACGCCCGCGCCGACCACTTCCGCGTGGTCGAGCAGACCGGCAAGAACTACCTGGTCGAGGTCGTGCTGCACGAGGGCCGCAAGCACATCGTGCGCCGCATGCTCGCCGAGGCGGGCTTCCCGGTCGAGAAGCTGGTCCGCACCGCCTTCGGCCCGATCACCCTGGGCGACCAGAAGTCGGGCTGGCTGCGCCGCCTGTCCAACACCGAGGTCGGCATGCTGATGAAGGAAGTCGGTCTGTAGGACCCCTCCGGAGGAGGCCCGTATCCGCGTGGATACGGGCCTCCTCTCTTTTCGGCCTTGTGTGCGAGCACCGCCGCCATTTATAGTCAGGGTGACTCTTAAGGAGGCGGGCGTGAGCCTCGCGGACATCCTCGAACCCCTCCAGCGGCCCCTCTTCACGCTGCTGGACACCCCGGTCGCCTGGACCGAGGTCCTCGGCTTCGGCAGCGGCGCCCTCTGCGTCTGGCTCGTCGCCCGGCAGCACGTCGCCAACTGGCCGGTCGGCATCGCCAACAACCTCTTCTTCGTGCTGCTCTTCGCCCAGGCCGGCCTCTACGCCGACGCCGGCCTCCAGATCGTCTTCATCGTCCTCGCCGCCTACGGCTGGCGGACCTGGACCCACGGGGGTGGACCAGGCTCCGCGGAGGCCCTTCCGGTGCGGCGCACCACGCGCGCCGAAGGGGCCTGGCTGGCGGCGGCGGGGACGGTGGGGATCCTCGCCCTCACCCTCCTCCTGGACCGGGCCACCGACTCCACCGTCCCCTTCTGGGACGCCCTCACCACCGGCCTCTCCCTCATGGCCACCTACGGCCAGTGCCGCAAGCGCCTGGAGTCCTGGTGGCTGTGGATCGCCGCCGACGTGGTCTACGTCCCCCTGTACGCCCACAAGGGCCTCTACCTGACCTCGCTGCTGTACCTCGGCTTCATGGCCCTGTGCGTCCTCGGCCTGCGCGGCTGGAGCCGCGACCTCGCCGCCGCGCGGCGCCCGCTGGAGGCGGCGGCGTGACCCGGTACGGCCACGGCCTCGTCCTCGGCAAGTTCTACCCGCCGCACGCCGGCCACCACCACCTCGTCCGCACCGCCCTCGCCGCCTGCGAGCGCGTCACCGTCCTCGTCTGCGCCTCCTCCGTGGAGTCCCTGCCGCTGGAGGACCGGGTCGCCTGGATGCGCGAGGTCCACCCGGACGCCCTCGTCGTCGGCGCCGTCGACGACATCCCCGTCGACCTCACCGACCCCGGCGTCTGGGACGCCCACATGGCCGTCTTCAGGGCCGCCGTCCCCGAGGCCGTCGACGCCGTCTTCACCTCGGAGACGTACGGCGACGAGCTCGCCCGCCGCTTCGGCGCCGTCTCCGTCCTCGTCGACCCGGACCGCACCGCCTTCCCCGTCTCCGGCACCGCCGTCCGCGCCGACCCCGCCGGCCGCTGGGACTTCCTCGCCCCGCCCGTGCGGGCCGCGCTCACCCGCCGGGTCGTCGTCCTCGGCGCCGAGTCCACCGGCACCACCACCATGGCCCTCGCCCTCGCCGACCACTACCGGCGGCGCGGCGGGGTCTGGGCGCGCACCCGGTACGTCCCCGAGTACGGCCGCGAGTACAGCGAGCTCAAGCTCGCCGAACTCCGCGCCGAGCGCCCCGGCGCCGACTGGTCCGAGGTCGTCTTCCGCTCCTCCGACTTCCCCGTCATCGCCCAGCGCCAGGCCGAGCTGGAGGAGGAGGCCGCCCGCGACGGCTCGCCCGTCCTCTTCTGCGACACCGACGCCTTCGCCACCACCATCTGGCACGAGCGCTACCTGGGCACCACCAGCGCCGCCACCGGCGAGATCGCCGCCCGGGGCCGCCAGCACCTGTGGCTCCTCACCGACCACCGGGGCGTCCCCTTCGAGGACGACGGCCTGCGCGACGGCGAACACCTCCGGCCCTGGATGACCGCCCGCTTCCTCGCCCAGCTCGCCCACAGCGGCCGCCGCACGGTCGTCCTCACCGGCCCCCACGAGGAACGCCTCGCCACCGCCGTCGCCGCCGTCGACGCCCTGCTCGCCGAGGGCCCGCACCTCACCGACCCCCTGCCGGAGCGCCGATGAACCTCCCCGAGGGGTACGACCCCCGGGCCTTCGAGCCCTTCGCCGTCACCGTCGACCTCGCCGTCCTCACCGTCCGCGCCGGCCGGCTGCACGCCCTGCTCGTCCAGCGCGGCCAGGAGCCGTACGCGGGCGCCTGGGCGCTCCCCGGCGGCTTCGTGCTGCCCCGCGAGTCCGCCGGCGCCGCCGCCCGCCGCGAACTCGCCGAGGAGACCGGACTGCCCGGGGCCACCGTCGCCGGACTCCACCTCGAACAGCTCCGCACCTACACCGAACCCGACCGCGACCCCCGGATGCGGGTCGTCTCGGTCGCGTACACGGCGCTCGTCCCCGACCTGCCCGAACCCCGCGGCGGCGGCGACGCGGCGGAGGCCCGCTGGCTGCCCTACGACGAGGTCCCGCCGCTCGCCTTCGACCACGACCTGATCCTCGCCGACGCCCGCGAACGCGTCGGCGCCAAGCTGGAGTACACCTGCCTCGCCACCGCCTTCTGCCCGCCCGAGTTCACCCTCGGCGAGCTCAGGGAGGTGTACGAGACGGTCTGGGGCGTCCCGCTGGACCGCCCCAACTTCCGGCGCAAGGTCCTCACCACGCCCGGCTTCGTCGAGGCCGTGGAAGGACCGCCGCGCCGCACCGGCGGACGGGGGAAACCGGCCGCGCTCTACCGGGCGGGGGAGGCCACCACCCTCCACCCGCCGCTGCTCCGACCGGAAGGACGATCCGCATGACCCGCACGCCGAAGAAGGCCGCGACCGGGACGCTGATGGGGCTGGCGCTGGGGGACGCGCTGGGCTTCCCCACCGAGTTCAACGACGTGCCGTCGATCCTCGCCAAGTGCGGGCCGTGGCGGACGATGGAGCTGCCGGTGACGCGGGGGACCGCGTACATCACCGACGACACCCAGATGACGCTCGCCTTCGCCCGGGGCATCCGGACCGCCATGGAACGGGGCCCGCTCGCCCCGCTCCGGCTCGCCCGGCCGGTCCGCGACGAGTACGTCGACTGGTACCACTCCCCGGAGAACAACCGCGCCCCCGGCAACACCTGCATGCGCGCCTGCATGCTCCTCGACAGCGACCGGGCCTGGCAGGACGCCAGCCAGATCCACTCCAAGGGGTGCGGGGCCAACATGCGGGTCGCGCCCATCGGACTCGTCCCCGGCCTGAGCGAGGAGCAGCGGGCCGGCGCCGCCCAGCTCCAGGCCGCGCTCACCCACGGGCACCCCACCGGGCTCGCCGCCTCCGACCTGACCGCGCGGGCCGTGTGGCTGCTCGCCCAGGGGGTCGACCCGGCCGGGCTCGTCGGGCAACTGCGCTCGTACGCGTACGAGAGCCGGGACACCTACCGCGAGCGCTGGCTCGGCGACCTGTGGACCCGCTCCCAGGACCCCGACGCCCGGCACTTCGTCCGGCGCGGCTGGGACGAGTGCCTCGCCGTGCTCGAACGGCTCGACGCCGTGCAGCGCACCGCCGACCCGGAGCTCGACCCCTGCACGTACACGGGCGACGGCTGGATCGCGGAGGAGGCGCTCGCCACCGGGCTGCTCTGCTTCCTGCTCTTCCCCGGCGAACCGCTGACCGCCCTGCGCCGGGCCGCCTGCACCCGTGGCGACTCCGACTCGATCGCCGCCCTCGCCGGCGCCTTCGCCGGGGCCCATCTGGGCGCGGACGCCTGGCCGGCGGAGTGGACCGCGCGGATCGAGCACCGGGACGAGCTGCTGGAGCTCGGGGCCCTCTGGGACGCCTGATCGAATTCTGGGAGGCTTCGGTCCCATGACGCTCACCCTTCAGGCCCACGAGGCCGACCTGACCGCCGTCGTCGCCGAGGAGCCCGACCCCCTGCTCTTCGCGACGGTCTCCGGCGCCCACCTGTACGGCTTCCCGTCCCGCGACTCCGACGTGGACCTGCGGGGCGTCCACCTGCTGCCGGCCGGGGCGCTGGTCGGGCTCCGGGAGCCCGAGGAGACCCGGGAACGGATGTGGACCCGGGACGGCGTCGAGATGGACCTCGTCACGCACGACCTGCGGAAGTTCGCCCGGCTGATGCTGCGCCGCAACGGCTACGTCCTGGAGCAGCTCACCTCCCCGCTGGTCGTGCACACCACCCCGGTCCACGCCGAGCTCGCCGCCCTCGTGCCCGGGGTGCTCACCACCCACCACGCCCACCACTACCGGGGCTTCGCCGCCACCCAGTGGCGCCTCTTCGAGAAGAGCGGCGAGCTCAAGCCGCTGCTCTACACCTACCGGGCGCTGCTCACCGGCATCCACCTCATGCGCTCCGGCGAGGTCCAGGCCCACCTGCCCGCCCTCGTCGGCGAGGTGCCGGAGGCCCCGGCCCGGATCCCCGACCTGGTCGCCGCGAAGACGGCCGCCGAGCACGGCGCCGCCGCCGTCGCGGTGGAGGAGGTACGGGCCGAGGTCGAGGCCCTGCACGGCGTGCTGGACGCGGCGCGGGCCGCCTCGGGCCTCGCGGACGAGGTGAGCGCGTACGACGCCCTCCACGACCTCGTCGTACGGGCCCGGCTAGAGCTCTTGGAGGGCTGAGGCGCGGCGGGCGCGGACCAGGAGGTCCTGCACGCGCGCGTGGTCGGGGGCGGACGGGAGCGGGGAGGCGGCGAGCGCGTCGTCGGCCTCGTCCTGGAGGCGGTTCATCCACGCCTCCACCTCCGGCCACGGCACCTCGCCGCGCTTGACGGCGAGCAGCCGCTCCCGGTCCCCGCCCACCTCGATCCGCAGCTCGCCGGTGCGTAGCAGGTCCCGGCAGCTCGCCAGGAGGCGCAGCAGGTGCATGGCGTGCTTCCAGCGCGGATGCCCGTACTGGCGCACGTCCGCCTCCAGCTTGCGGCGCTGGCCGCCCGCGTACCGCACGAAGGTGCCGTGGGCCTGCCGGGAGAGGAAGGCGCCGCGCAGGTCGAGGAGTTCGCGTCCCCACTCGGTGGCGTGGGTGACGAGCGGGGAGTGGAGGCACTCCAGGACGTTGGGGTTGTTGCGCAGGGCCAGTTCGCAGAAGCGTTCCAGCTCCCAGCTGAACTGCTCCGGGGCCGGACCCTCGACGTGGGCCGGGGGCTTGTCGAAGCGCCAGAAGAGCGGCGTCGGGGCGAGGTAGACGCCCCGCACGTCGGTGTCGCTCTCCTCGGTCGCCAGGCCGAAGGCGCGCGACCCCATCACACAGGCGTACACGGTGTGTTCGCGCACCAGCGCCTCGGGGGACATGTCCATGGCGGCCAGGCTACGCCAGGGTGATCGTCTCCCCGGAGACGGTGATCTCCTCGGCGGGCAGCGGACGCGGCGCCGGACCGGCCTTCACCGCGCCGTCGGCGATGGCGAACTTCGAGCCATGACAGGGACAGTCGATGGTGCCGTCCGCGACCTTGTTCACCGTGCAGCCCTGGTGGGTGCAGATCGCCGAGAAGGCCCGGAACTCGCCCTCCACGGGCTGGGTGACGACCACCTTGCGGTCCGCGAAGACCGTGCCGCCGCCCACCGGGATCTCCGAGGTGCTCGCCAGCGGGGTGCCGCCGCCCGGCGCGCTGGAGGCGGTGCCGGTGGGCTCCGCGGAGGCCGGGGCGCCCGACTCCGTACCGCCGTCGCCGCCCGTGCCGTCGTCCGAGCCGCAGCCGGTGGCCGTCGCCGCGGTCGCCGTCGTCAGGGCCGCCGCGGCGAACAGGACCGTCCTGCGGGGTGTCGTCCGTGAAGTCATGCGGACCAGCTTCGCCGGGTCCGCACCGCCGCCCCCGCAACACGCCGGGACCCGGCTAGACCCAGGGCGCCAACTCCCTCGCACGGCCGTCCGCCTCCCGCACCGCCTCCAGGACGGCGGTCACCGCGGCCCGCTCGACCGGCCCGTACACGTGCGGGAAGAGCCGGTCCTCCGAGCCCTCCCAGCGGACCTCGGCGGAGAGCAGGGACTCGTCGATCACCAGCGCCAGGAGCGGGCCCGGCACGTCCCGGTAACGGGCGTCGGCGACCGCCAGGGCCGCCTGCTCGTCCGCCGAGCAGTGCACGAAGCCCTCGGCGGCGAGCGACGGCGGGGCGTAGGGGAGGGCGGGGTCCGCGGACCACTCGTCCCACTTGTCCAGGGGAATGACATGGAGCAGCATCCGCCCTTTCTATCCCTTCGCGGTTCCGGGACTACTCCGGGTGGCGGAGTGTCCGGACATGGGTGAGATTGTCCCTGTCCGGTCTTCCTCCGGACCCGTTCTCACCGGTCTTCTCGACCCGTTCTCACCGGTCCTCACCGGTCCTCACCGGCTCTCACCGCGCGAAAGGCGGAACCATGGCGGGAAACGATCTCGGCAGTCTCCTCGGCTCCCTGCTCGGCGGGGGCGGTGGCGGGGGCCAGGGCGGCGGGGGCGCCGGCGGCATCCTGGGCTCCCTCCTCGGCGCCCTCGCGGGCGGCGGGCAGGGTGGTGGCCAGGCCGGCGGGCAGGGCGGCGGCGCGGGCGGCCAGAACCCGCTCGGCGGACTCCTCGACATGCTCACCAGGTCGGGCCTCGCCGACCAGGCGCAGTCCTGGATCGGCACCGGTGAGAACAAGCCCGTCGACGGCGCCCAGATCGCCCGGGCCCTCCCCGACGAGACCCTCCAGAAGGTCGCCCGGGACGCCGGGGTCACCCCGGAGCAGGCCGCCGACGAGATCGCGCAGTCGCTGCCGCGGGCGGTCGACAAGCTGACGCCCGGCGGATCGCTGCCGCAGGGCGAGTCGCTGGAGGACATCATCCGGGCCCAGAAGCTCTGAGCTCCCCGCCGCCCCCGCGCGCCCGTCCCGCGTCTCGTGGGGCGGGCGCACGCGCGGGTGCGGGGCGCGGCTGACTAGGCTGGGCGTTCACCCCTTCGCGCCCCAAGGACAGCCCCCGTGAGAACAGCGCTCGTCATCGGAACCGGACTGATCGGCACCTCCGCCGCCCTCGCCCTCGCCGGCCGGGGCGTCACGGTCCACCTCCGCGACCACGACCCGGCGAGCGCCCGGACCGCCGCCGCGCTCGGCGCGGGCACCGACGCGGAGCCCGAGGGGCGGGTGGACCTCGCGATCGTCGCCGTACCGCCGGCGCACACCGCCGCCACCCTCGCCGAGGCCATGCGGGCCGGGGTCGCCCGGGGCTACCTCGACGTGGCCAGCGTCAAGGGCGGCCCGCAGCGGGAGCTGACGGCGATGGGCCTCGACCTCACCCCGTACATCGGCACCCACCCCATGGCCGGCAAGGAGCGCTCCGGCCCGCTCGCCGCCGGCGCCGACCTCTTCGAGGGCCGGCCCTGGGTCCTCACGCCCACCCGGGACACCGACACCGAGGTCCTCAACCTCGCGCTCGAACTCGTCGCGCTCTGCGGGGCCGTGCCCGTCGTCATGGACGCCGACGCCCACGACCGGGCGGTGGCCCTCGTCTCCCACACCCCCCAGCTGGTCTCCTCGATGGTCGCGGCGCGCCTGGAGGAGGCGGAGGAGTCGGCCGTACGGCTCTGCGGGCAGGGCATCCGGGACGTCACGCGGATCGCCGCGTCCGAGCCGCGCATGTGGGTGGACATCCTCTCCGCGAACCCGGGGCCCGTCGCCGACGTGCTGGCCGGCGTCGCCGCCGACCTCGACGAGACGGTCCGGGCCCTGCGGGCGCTGGAGTCCGCGGACGAGGAGAAGCGGCGGGACGGCGTCGCGGGCGTCGAGGACGTCCTGCGGCGCGGCAACGCCGGGCGGGCCCGGGTTCCCGGCAAGCACGGGGCCGCGCCCACGGCCTACGAGACCGTCGCGGTCCTCATCAGCGACCAGCCCGGGGAGCTGGCCCGGATCTTCGCGGACGCCGGGCGGGCGGGGGTCAACATCGAGGACGTCCGGATCGAGCACGCGACGGGGCAGCAGGCGGGTCTCGTCCAGCTCATGGTCGACCCGGCCGCCGCGCCCGCCCTCTCCCAGGCCCTCCGCGACCGAGGCTGGTCCCTCCGCACCACCTGACCCGCCCCCGGACCGACCCTTCGCGTGCCGCGCCCGCCGTTTCGTCGCGGGCTGCGCCCGGCGGGGGCGGTCGCGCCGCTCCGTTGTGGGCAGGCGTTCCGCAGGGCGGAACGGGTGGGCACAACGGAACGGCACCCTCTGCGGGTGCCTCCGTACCGGTGCCTGGACCCGCACCGGTACGGCGTCGTACAAGGGGTGCGGGTTCAGGCCCGGGAAGCCTTGGCCCGGCACGGGGCGCCGTCCCTGTGCCCACCCGTCCCGCCCTGCGGGACGCCTGCCCACAGGGACGGGGGCGCAGCCCGCACGGGACGCCTGCCCACAGCGACGGCGGGCGCAGCCCAGCCGGGGGCGCCGGGCGCGGCCCGTGCGGGGTGACGGGCTCGGGTCCGTGGGGGTGGTGGGCGTTGGGCCGGATGGGGGTGGGGGACTCGGTAACCTTGTAGGGGTCCCGGACTGCCGCCGGGGCCGCCGCCCACCCCAGGAAGGTCCCCCTCACCGTGGAATCCGTGATCGTCGCCATCGACGGCCCCTCCGGCACGGGCAAGTCGAGCACCTCGAAGGCGGTCGCCGCCAAGCTGGGGCTGAGCTACCTGGACACCGGCGCCCAGTACCGGGCCATCACCTGGTGGATGATCAGCAACGGGGTGGACGTCGCCGACGCCGACGCCGTCGCGAACGCCGCCGGCAAGCCGGTCATCGTCTCCGGCACCGACCCGTCCCGGCCCACCATCACCGTGGACGGCGTCGACGCCTCCGGCCCGATCCGCACCGAGGAGGTCACCTCCAAGGTCAGCGCGGTCAGCGCCGTCCCGGAGGTGCGCACGCTCATCACCGAGCTCCAGCGGTCGATCGCCCGCGGCGCCGAGACCGGCATCGTCGTCGAGGGCCGGGACATCGGCACCACCGTCCTCCCCGACGCCGACCTCAAGATCTTCCTCACCGCCTCGCCCGAGGCCCGCGCCGCCCGCCGCTCCGGCGAGCTGAAGGGCGCCGACGTGCGCGCCACCCAGGAGGCCCTGGTCAAGCGGGACGCGGCCGACTCCAGCCGCAAGACCTCCCCGCTCGCCAAGGCCGACGACGCCGTCGAGGTCGACACCACCGAGCTCACCCTCGACCAGGTCATCGAGTGCGTCGTCACCCTGGTGGAGGAGAAGCGGGCGGGCGGCAAGTGACCCAGCCCTCCGCGAAGGGCGCCGCCGTCGGCCGTCGCATCGGCATCGGGCTGATGTACGGCTTCTGGAAGCCGCGCGTGCTCGGCGCCTGGCGGGTCCCGGCCTCCGGCCCCGTCATCCTCGCCGTGAACCACGCGCACAACATCGACGGCCCCATGCTCATGGGCACCGCCCCGCGCCCCGTGCACTTCCTCATCAAGAAGGAGGCGTTCGTCGGGCCGCTGGGTGGTTTCCTGGAAGGCATCGGGCAGCTCAAGGTCGACCGGGAGTCCACCGACCGGAAGGCGATCGGCGACGCGCTGGGCGTGCTGGAGCGGGGCGGTGTCCTCGGGATCTTCCCCGAGGGGACCCGCGGCGAGGGCGACTTCGCCTCGCTCCGCGCTGGCCTCGCCTACTTCGCCGTCCGCTCCGGCGCCCCGATCGTCCCGGTCGCGGTGCTGGGCAGCACCGAGCGGCCCGGACGGCTGGTGAAGGGGCTGCCGGCCCTCCGCAGCCGGGTGGACGTCGTCTTCGGGGACGCCTTCGAGGCCGGCGACGGCAGCGGCCGGCGCACCCGCAAGGCACTGGACGAGGCCACGCTCCGCATCCAGGAGCACCTCACCGACCACCTGAAAAACGCCAGGCGTCTCACCGGGCGCTGAGCGACACTCTGAGTAGTGGCCCCACGGCTCCGGCCGGCCGGGACCACCGACCACGAATGATCAAGGAACGGACTTCATGAACGACCAGCACGACCACGGGGCACTTGGCGACGCCGAGTACGCGGAGTTCATGGAGCTCGCCGCGGAAGAGGGCTTCGACATCGAGGACGTCGAGGAGGCGATCGAGGAGGCCGGCCACGGCCCGCTCCCCGTCCTCGCCGTCGTCGGCCGTCCGAACGTCGGCAAGTCCACCCTGGTGAACCGCATCATCGGCCGCCGCGAGGCCGTCGTCGAGGACCGGCCGGGCGTCACCCGCGACCGCGTCACCTACGAGGCCGAGTGGGCCGGCCGCCGCTTCAAGGTCGTCGACACCGGCGGCTGGGAGCAGGACGTCCTCGGCATCGACGCCTCCGTCGCCACCCAGGCCGAGTACGCCATCGAGGCCGCCGACGCCTGCCTCTTCGTCGTGGACGCCACCGTGGGCGCCACCGACACCGACGAGGCCGTCGTCAAGCTGCTCCGCCGCGCCGGCAAGCCGGTCGTGCTGGCCGCCAACAAGGTCGACGGCCAGTCCGGCGAGGCCGACGCGGCCATGCTCTGGTCCCTGGGCCTCGGCGAGCCGTTCCCGGTCTCCTCGCTGCACGGCCGGGGCACCGGCGACCTCCTCGACGAGGTGCTGCGGAAGCTGCCCGAGGCCCCCGAGCAGACCTTCGGCAAGGCCGTCGGCGGCCCCCGCCGGATCGCCCTCATCGGCCGCCCCAACGTCGGCAAGTCCTCCCTGCTCAACAAGGTGGCCGGCGAGGACCGCGTGGTCGTCAACGAGCTGGCCGGCACCACCCGCGACCCGGTCGACGAGCTGATCGAGCTCGGCGGGAAGACCTGGAAGTTCGTCGACACCGCCGGCATCCGCAAGAAGGTCCACCTCCAGGCCGGCGCCGACTACTACGCCTCCCTCCGCACGGCCGCCGCCGTCGAGAAGGCCGAGGTCGCGGTCATCCTGATCGACACCACCGACAACATCTCGGTGCAGGACCAGCGGATCATCACGATGGCCGTCGAGTCCGGCCGCGCCATCGTCATCGCCTACAACAAGTGGGACGAGCTCGACGAGGAGCGCCGCTACTACCTGGAGCGCGAGATCGAGACCGAGATGCAGCAGGTCTCCTGGGCGCCCCGGGTCAACGTCTCCGCGAAGACCGGCCGCCACATGGAGAAGCTGGTCCCGGCGATCGAGACCGCCCTCGCCGGCTGGGAGACCCGCGTCCCCACCGGCCGGCTCAACGCCTTCCTCGGCGAGCTGGTCGCCGCCCACCCGCACCCGATCCGCGGCGGCAAGCAGCCCCGCATCCTCTTCGGCACCCAGGCCGGCACCAAGCCCCCGCGCTTCGTGCTCTTCGCCTCGGGCTTCCTGGAGGCGGGCTACCGCCGCTTCATCGAGCGCCGGCTGCGCGAGGAGTTCGGCTTCGAGGGCACCCCGATCCACATCTCGGTGCGCGTGCGCGAGAAGCGCGGCAAGAAGAAGTGACCCCGCGGGCGGCCCCGTGAGGGGAGCCCACGGGCAAGGCCGAGGGCCGGAGTCGTCACCGTACGACTCCGGCCCTCGGCCGTGCTCCCGGCGTGCTCAGGGGCTCCTGCGGAGCCCCGGCGGCAGCGCCGCGTGCGGGGGATGGTGCTGCGCCGGCCAGGCGGCCGGATACGCCGTGGGATGGTGGCCGTAGAGGCCCGGGAGGCCGGGGCTCCGGGCCGTGCCGAAGCCCCGGAACGCCAGCTCCTCCTCGCCGCTGCGGTCCCCCGGAAGCGTGCGGAACGACCGGCGGTACTCCGAGTACAGGGCATCGAAGATCGGCGTCGCAGAGAAGCCGGCCGGTCCGTCCTGCGCCGGGCGCATGGCGGGGATCGGACTCGGATGCGGCGGGGGGAAGGGGTCGTATGCGTGCACGTAGGTGCCAACGACCCCGCCGTCCGTCGGATGCGGGCGGCTCTCCGAAAGGGGGGCCCGCCGCGGCCGCGGCACGGTCGGCACCCCGGACGGGCGCGCCGGCCCTATCCCGGGTCGCCCCTGGTCCATCAGGTACCGGCCAGCGGCATCGCGGCGGCGACCAGGCGCCCGTTGGCCGCGGCCTTCTCCAGGGCGTCGCGCAGCAGGTCCTCGCGCGGCTGCTGGCCGATGGAGCCGACGGGCGCGGCGAAGACCAGCACCGTGTGCGACTTGTTGGCCGCCGAGCGCCAGCCCTCGGTGACCTGGAGCGGCTGGTGCGCCTGCCACCACGCGGTCTGGCCCGTGCCGCCCGCGCCGGGCTGGAGCACCGAGTGCAGCTGGCCCATCGCGACCAGGACGGACCAGCCGGGCAGCGCGGCCGGCTTGGTGTTCAGGTCGGAGACCGGCTGGAAGCCCTGCTCCATGAGGAGCGACAGGAACTCGTCGGTGAGCCCGCCCGAGCCGGGGCGCGCCACCGGCGCGGTCGGCTCCACGACCAGCGCCGGGTGCAGCTCGCCGTCGATCAGGACGAGGCCGCTGGTGACGCCGAGCACCGCCTGCTCGGGGTGGGCGGCGGTCAGCGCGTCGGCCGCGTCGGCGGCCGTGATGGAGGCGACGGCGCCCTGGAGCTGCTCCTCGGCGACCCGGACGACCTGGGACGGGATGCAGCTGGCGTGGGCGAACGCGAGGACCGCGGTCTCCTCGCCGACGAACAGCACCGTGGAGGTGCGCTCCTGCTCGGAGTCGCCCGGCGTGCGGCAGGAGGTGCAGTCGTAGCTGCCCGGGGCGTTGTCGCCGGCGAGCAGCCGGTCGGCTTCTTCGTCGCCGATCTCGGCGCGTACGTCCTCGCTGACGTCGAGCATGCGCGGCACGGAGGGCTCCCTGGAATCGGTACGGACGGACCCCGGGCCTTTCCCGGGCGTCTCATGCCGAGTTCAACGGGCCAGGCGCGGGCGGGGTCACGCGCCGGAGGGAGGCAACTTGCCGGAGGGCCGCGCGGAAACGGGGCGGACGGCGGCGCGGGGAGGGCCCGGGCGCGGGTGCCTCCGACCGGGTGGGAAGTGAACAGTGTTCCGCGCGGCACGGGTCCGGGCCGCGCGGGGCCGACCTAGCCTGCGGCGATGTCGATGATCCGATTTTGGACGGCCGGCTCGCTCGTGGCGGCCTCCGCGGCGACGCTGCTCGCCCTCCACCAGGCGCCCGCCGCCCTGGCCGCGCCCGGTGACGACGGGCCCGCCCCCGGGGCGCCCGCGGTACCGGCACCGCCGGACGCGGCGGCCCTGGCCGGGACCCTCGCCGAGGTCGGGGCGGGCGAGGCCGCCGCCGCGCTCGAAGCCGCCGCGGCCGCCGTCGCGGCCGCCCGGGGCGAGGGCACGGACACGGCCGGCGGGACCGCGGAGACCGGGGAGACCGGGGCCGTCCCGCCGCCGCCCGCGGCGGGACCGGCGGGCGCGCCCGCGTACGCCTGCGCGAAGGACCAGTGGCCCTGGGGCTGCGTCGCCGAGTGCGAGAGCAGCGGGCGCTGGGACGTCAACACCGGCAACGGCTTCTACGGCGGGCTCCAGTTCTGGCAGCCCACCTGGATCGAGTTCGGCGGCCTGAAGTTCGCCCGCCGCGCCGACCTGGCCACCCGGCAGCAGCAGATCACCGTCGCCGAGGACGTCCTGCGCGTGCAGGGCTGGGGCGCCTGGCCCGTCTGCTCCAAGCGGTACGGGCTCAGCGGCCGCGTCCACACCGTGCAGGCCGGCGACACCCTCGGCTCCGTCGCCCGCCGCTTCGCCGTCAAGGGCGGCTGGCAGCGCCTGTACGAGGCCAACAAGAGCGTCATCGGCCCCGACCCGAACCGGCTGTACGTCGGCACGATGCTGCGGATCGCGCCGCTCTGATCCCCTAGGGGGCACGGGGCTCCGCCACCTCCGCCACCTCGGCCGCCTCGCCGCTGAAGACGCGGGTGCCGCGGCGCAGTTCGTGCAGGAGGGTGCCGGGCGGCAGGCCGTCCGGCACCCGCTGCTCGGCCAGGACCACCGCCGTGCCGTCCCGTACGGCGAGCGCGGCGAGCAGCGCGTACGTCCGGGCCGCGACCGGCGGCGCCATGCCCAGGGCCGGCTCGTCGGCGAGCACCACCCGGGCCGGGCGCAGGAGCGCCCGCGACACGGCCAGCATCCGCCGCTCCCCGCCGGAGAGCGTCCCCGCCGGACGGGGCAGCAGCGGGAGGAGCGCGGGGTACGGGACCGGCGCGTCCGGCCCCGCGAGCGCCAGGTTCTCGGCGACGGTCAGCCCCTCGTACACCGCGCCCCGGTCCGGCACGAAGCACAGCCCGCGGCGGGCCCGCTCGTCCGGCGGCAGCCCGGTCACGTCCTCGCCGCGCCAGAGCACCCGGCCCGCGGCGAGCCGCACCGTCCCGGCCAGCGCGCGCAGCGCCGTGGTGCGGCCCGCGCCGTTCCGGCCGGCCAGGACCGTCACCGTGCCCGCCGGGACCGGCAGGTCCAGGCCGTGCAGGGCCTCCAGCGGGCCGTAGCGCACCCGGGCGCCGCGCAGCTCCATCTCGACGCTCATGACCGCAGCCGGCCCCCCTCCATGGTGCGGACGGCACGGGCGGTGCCGGCGACGAGGTCCGGGTCGTGCTCGACCACCAGCACCGTCAGGCCGTCGGCGGCGAGCGCGGCGAGCAGCCGGGACAGGGCCGCCGCCTCCGCCGCGTCCAGGCCCGCGGCCGGCTCGTCCAGGAGCAGCGTGTGCGGTCCGCCCGCCAGCGCCCGGGCCAGCTCGACCCGGCGCAGCGTCCCGGTCGGCAGCCCCGCGGCGGGCCGGTGCCGCACCGGTCCGGCGAGGCCGGTCAGGAGCAGCGCCCGCTCGGTGGCGGCGTCCGGGGACTCCCGGCGGCCCCGGCGGCCGTGCTCGGCGCCCACCCGCACGTTCTCCTCCACGGAGAGGGACGGGAACACGGCGAGCCGCTGGAAGGTCCGGGCGATCCCCAGCCGGGCCCGGACGTGCGCGGGCCGGCCTGTGATGTCCGCGCCGTCCAGCAGGACCCGGCCGCGGCGGGGCCGCGCCGACCCGGCGAGGCAGTCGAAGAGCGTGCTCTTCCCGGCGCCGTTCGGCCCGACGAGCGCGGTGACCCGGCCGGCCGGCAGCGCGAGCGTCACGTCCCGCAGGGCCGTCACCCCGCCGGGGCGCTCCCAGCGCGCCCCTGACCACCTCGGCCGACCGCGGATTGTCCGCGCACCCCCACACCCCGTGCGGGCAGTAGTCGGTCAC
>NZ_JBEZUZ010000059.1:0-46862 GCF_040636735.1 Streptomyces sp. NPDC035033
GCACCGGAGTGCGTCTTGTTCTTCGGCATAGCGCCGTTATCTCCTCGGGGCGGCGACCCGCCACCAGCCGGCGGCCTCGTCGGGGTAGCCGCGCTGGTGGAGCAGGACGCCCAGGTTGTTGGCGGCGGCCCGGTCGCCCTCGGCGGTGGCGCCGCGCAGGAAGGGCTCGGCGCCGTCGAGGTCGCCGCGGCGCAGCAGCAGGGCGCCCAGGGCGCTCATCGCGTCGGTGTCACCGCGCTCGGCGGCCCTGCGGTGCCGGGCTTCGGTCTCGGCCTCGGTCTCGGCCTCGGTCTCCGGTCCGGCGTCCGGGAGGCTCCCGGTCCTGGCGGTGGTGTCGGCGACCGCATCGACGGCCGCCACTGCCTCGATGATCTCGTCCGCGGCATTTCTGGCGTGCCGCTGCACAAACCGCCCTGTCTCCAACAGAGTTGCCCTGTCCCCCATAAATACCATCGTCGCACCACCCGCAACCCGCGCACACCCGGTATACCGCAGCCCGTGAGGTCACCTCAGCGTTTTGTCGACATGCCCACAGAGAGACAAGTCAAACACGTCCCGCCTCAACTCGCCCCTTCCGTACCGCCCTTCGGTGCTCCCCGTCACCCCGACACGCGACGAGGGCCCGGATCCTTATGGATCCGAGCCCTCGTGTCAGTAGCGGGGACAGGATTTGAACCTGCGACCTCTGGGTTATGAGCCCAGCGAGCTACCGAGCTGCTCCACCCCGCGTCGGTGTTGTCACACTATCACGACGCGGGGTGAAGCCCGCAGGTCAGCTGCCGGAGCCTCCCTCGGGCCGGATCTTGGCGCCCGCCTCGGCGGCCTTCTCCAGCGCGGCCCGGAGGTCGTCCTGGGCCTTGCCGTAGGCCGCCCAGTCGCCCTTCGCGAGCGCCGCCTCACCGGCGTCGTACGCCTTCTGGGCGTCGGCGATGGCCTGCTTCAGCGCGGCGTCCGCCGAGGCCGGCGGCTGCGGCTCGGTCGGCTCGTCGGTGTCCGGCGGGGTCGGCGGCGCCGTGCCCTCCACCCCGAAGACCGCGTTGAGGGCGTCCGTGAGGTTGTTCTCGAACACCGTGGTGTCCTTGGTGGTGTCGCCGTCCGGCTGGTCGGCGTCCACGTAGGAGACCGCGACCTTCTTCAGGAGCGGGTAGAGCGCGTTCCGTCCCTGGGCGTAGACCGGCTCCACGTACAGGAACCCGCCGTCGAGCGGCACGGTGAGCAGGTTGCCGTACTGGATGTCCGAGTCGGCGCCCTTCATGTCGCGGACGAAGGTGGCGACGTCGGGCAGGCCGTTGAGCTTGCTCTGCACCTGTGCCGGGCCGGGCACGTCCTCGGTGACCCGGAGCAGTCTCAGCCGGCCGTACTCCTTGCTGGTGGCGTCGGCGTCGACCGCCATGAAGCCGCCCAGGTTGGGCCGGCCGTTGGGGGTGAACGTCGTGGTCAGCGAGAAGCGCTGCTCCGCGTCCCCGGGCATCTTCATGCTCAGGTAGTACGGCGGCACGGCCACGTTGTCCTTGTTGGTCGGGTCGTCCGGCACCTGCCAGGCGTCCGAGCCGCTGTAGAACTGGGCCGGGTCGGTGACGTGGTAGCGGGTCAGCAGCTCGCGCTGGACCTTGAACATGTCCTGCGGGTAGCGCAGGTGCTCCAGCAGGTCGGGCTTGATGTCCGCCTTCGGCTTCACCGTGCCGGGGAAGGCCTTCATCCAGGTCTTGAGGACCGGGTCCTCGGTGTCCCACTGGTAGAGGGTGACCGCGCCGTCGTAGGCGTCGACGGTGGCCTTCACCGAGTTGCGGATGTAGTTGACCTGGTTCTGCTGGGCGACGACCGCGCGCTGCTGGTTGCCGACGGTCAGCGAGTCGGCCGTGGTGTCGCCGAGCGTGGTCCGCGAGGCGTACGGGTAGCCGTTGCTGGTCGTGTAGGCGTCGACGATCCACTGGATGCGCCCGCCGACGACGGCCGGGTAGGCGTCGCCGTCGATGGTCAGCCAGGGGGCGACGGCCTCGACGCGCTGCTTGGGCGTGCGGTTGTACAGGATCCGCGAGCCGTCGCCGATGGCCCCGGAGTAGAGGATCTGCGGCTCGCTGAAGGCCACCGCGTACGCGGCGCGGTTGAAGGCGTTCTCCAGGCTGACGCCGCTCTTGCCCTCGTAGCTGGTGGTCTTCTCGCCGTTCTCCTCGTAGTCCAGCTCCTTCTGGGGGCCGCCCACGATCGAGTACTGGTCGGTCTTCTCGCCGTAGTAGATCTTCTGCTGGTAGGTGCCGAGCTCACCGGTGGTCGGCAGGCCCGACTCGGTGAAGATCGGGGAACCGTTGGCGTCGGTCTGGGTGCCGCGGGCCATGATGGCGCCGTAGCCGTGGGTGTAGGTGAAGTGGTCGTTGATCCAGTTCCGCTTCGGGATGCCGCGGATGTTCAGCTCGCGCAGGCCGATGACGACGTCCTGGCCCTGGTAGCGGTCCACGTCGAGCGTGGTCGGGAACTGGTAGTACTTCCGCTTCTGCTCCAGCTGCTGGAAGGTCGGGGAGACGATGTTCGGGTCGAGGAGGCGGTAGGCGGCCGCCGTGTCGGCGTCCGAGCGGAGCTTGTCCTTGGCCTTGACCGTCGACTTGCCCGAGTAGTTCTCCAGCTTGGTCCCGTCGATCGCGTACGCCTTGCGGGTCGCGTCGATGTTCTCCTGGATGTACGGGGCTTCCTTGGCCTGCTCGTTCGGCTGGACCTGGAACTTCTGCACGATCGCCGGGTACAGGCCGCCGATGAGGACGGCGGAGAGCACCATCAGGCCGAAGCCGATGACCGGCAGCTGCCAGGTGCGGCGCCACAGGGTGGCGAAGAAGAGCACGGCGCAGATGACGGCGATGCAGAAGAGGATCGTCTTCGCCGGCAGGTAGGCGTTGGCGTCGACGTACCGCAGGCCCGTCCAGTTGCCGGTGGCCTTGAAGTCGCTGGACTTCACCGCCAGGCCGTACCGGTCGAGCCAGTACGCCACGGCCTTCAGGGTGACGAAGACGCCGAGCAGCACCGAGAGGTGGCCGGTGGCGGTGGCGGTGGCGCGGGCACCGGGGCTGGTGACCCGCAGTCCGCCGTACAGGTAGTGCGTGATCGCCGCGGCGATCAGGGAGAGCACCACGGCGGCGAAGCCGAAGGCCAGCAGGAAGCGGTACCAGGGCAGGTCGAAGGCGTAGAACGAGACGTCCTTGCCGAACTGGGAGTCCTTCTCGCCGAAGTCCACCCCGTTGACCCACATGAGCCAGGTGCGCCACTGGCCGGAGGCGGAGGCGCCGGCGATCAGGCCCACCAGGGCGGTGACCGCGAGCAGCACCCACTTCTTGAAGGGGGCGACGCCCATCCGGTACCGGTCGAGGCTCTGCTGCTCCAGCGACATGGCGCTGAGCGGCGGCCGCAGCCGGTACGCCAGCCAGATGTTGAGGCCGACGACGAGGGCCATGAGGAGGCCGAAGACCGCGAACAGCCCGATCTTGGTCCACAGGGTGGTGGTGAACACGGACGAGTAGTGGACGGATCGGTACCAGAGCCAGTCCGTCCAGAACCCGGCGAACATCACGAACGCCATGGCCAGGACGGCCAGCACGCCCAGCGTCATGAGCAGGGTGCGGGCCCGCCGGGACGGCCGGCCGACTCTGATCCTTGGCCCGGACGGGCCTCCGCCACGGTCCGGCATCTGGAAAGCCAACGTGCGCCCCTCGGTGTTGATGCGTCGGAAAGCGGGCCCCGCGATCGTAGGGCCCACTGGTGCAACTTACCGACGCTTTACCTAGTTCCCGTCTCCGGGGGAAGAGGAGGCAGGATATTGGTCATGTCCAACCTTTCCCCCTCGGGCCCGCCGATGGCCTCCAGTCCCCTCACCCGCGCGGTGCTCGAGATCGACGAGTACGCCTCGGGTCTCGGCTGGGACCGGCCCGCCCGTCTCTTCGCCCTGGTCGACACCGCGCGGCTGCGGGCCCAGGCGCCCTCGCTGAAGCTCGGCGAGGACGCCACCGCCTACACCCCGATCGAGCAGGAGGAGATTCCGGCGGGCAAGCCGCTGGACGAGTTCCTCGGCACGATCGCCTGGCCGGACGCGGTGGCCGGCTGCGCCCTGACGGTGGAGCGGCTGATGCTGCCGCCGTCGGCGGAGGCCCAGGTCCCCAAGGACCTGAGCGGCGCCGCGCTGAACAAGTGGGTCGCCCGCCACCCGGACCGCCAGGAGGTCCGGATGACGGTGGCCGTGCTGCGGAGCGGGGCCCGGGAGGCGGCGATCCGGCTGCGCGAGAAGGACTCGCCGACCGAGGTGCTGACCGGCCCGGACCTGGTGCCGGGGCTCGCCGAGGCGCTCGCGGCGACCTTCGAGGGCTGAGCGGTACGGGGCGCTGAGCCGGTCGCGTGCCGGCTCAGCCCTTCGAGCAGCTCGGCAGGTTCGCCGTGTCGCCCTCGCGGAGCCTCTCCAGCGACTTCGTCGCGTCGTCGATGGTGTCGACCTTGACGAGGGTGAGGCCGTCGGGCGTGTCGGCGGCCGCGGCGGCGCAGTTGTCGGCCGGGGTGAGGAAGTACTCGGCGCCCGCGTTCCGCGCGCCGACCAGCTTCATCTGGATGCCGCCGATCGGGCCGACCTTGCCGTCGTCGTCGATGGTGCCGGTGCCGGCGACGAACTTGCCGCCGGTCAGGCTCTCCGGGGTCAGCTTGTCGACGATGCCGAGCGCGAACATCAGGCCGGCGCTGGGGCCGCCGACGTCGGCCAGCTTGATGTCGATGGTGAACGGGAAGACGTGGTCGGTGCCGGCCTGGATGCCGACGATCGCCCGGTCGCCCTCCTCGGACTTCACGGTGGTGACGGCCACCTTCCGGGTGACGGTGGCCTCCTTGTGCGCCTTCTCGGCGGCCGCCGCCTCCTTGGCCGGGACGATGGTGAACTCCACCTTCTCGCCCGGCTTCCGCTTGGTGACCTGGGCGGCGACGTCGGCCGGCTTCGTCACCTCCGCGCCGTCGACGGCCTTGATCACGTCCCCGGCGTGCAGGGTGCCCTCCGACGGGGAGTCCTTCACGACGGAGGCGACGACCACGCGCGTGGTGAAGGGGATGCCGAGCTCGTCGAGGGCGGCGACCTTGGCGCTCTCCTGCGACTGGGAGAACTCCTCCGCGTTCTCCTGGCTCGACTCCTCCTCCGTCTTCCCGTCCGGGTAGAGGGTGTCGTGCGGCACCACCACGCTGTCGTGGGTCAGCCAGCCGTAGACCGCCTCGACGGCGTTCATCTTGTAGTCCGCGCTGGTGACCCTGACCGTGGTCATGTTGAGGTGGCCGTCGGTCGGGTAGGTCTTGCGGCCGGAGATCTGGAGGACCGGCTCGCCGCGGGCCTCGCCGAGCGTGTTGACCGTGGGCCCGGGGCTCATCTCCGCGTACGGCACCGGGATCAGGACGCCGGCGATCAGCAGGCAGATCAGGACCAGGGTGGAGGCGAGCATCGTCGCGGTGCGGCGTGGCATGGAACGACAGTACGGGACTCGCCTGTGCGCGCACCCCTGGGGCGGCCGTACGGGACGCCGCCGGGAGGGGCGCCGGGGGGGCGTCAGGACTCCGCGGGGGCGGCCTCGTGCACCGGGCGGAGCGGGGCGGCGGGATCGGGGGCGCCGGGGTGGGCACGCTCCATGGCGTCCCTGAAGCGGGCGTAGCCGGCGAGTTCGGCCACGTCGCCTATGGTCTTGTTCCTCTGGACCCAGCTTCCCCATATCGCCGCGCCGACGACTGCGAAAAGCGGAATCAGCAACCAGGCCAGCGCTGCCATCCCGACCTCCCATCCCCAGTGAGTTGATCAGCAGATTATTCATCTGTGCCAACAACGCTCGGGCCTGGGGGGCGGTTACGCAAATCGGGCGTTCGACTACGGGGTGTCGGCGCGTCGCCTTGCCACCCCGAACGGGGCCCCGGGGGGACCCCCGGTCTCGGGGCGAGGGCTCAGCAGGCCCCCACCCTCCCCCAGACTCCGTCCGGGGGGACCCCCAGTCTCGGGGCGAGGGCTCAGCAGGCTCCGACCCACTCTTCGGTGCCGTCCGAGAAGGTCTGGTGCTTCCAGATGGGGACCTCGTGCTTGAGGTCGTCGATCAGCTTGCGGCAGGCCTCGAAGGCCTCGCCGCGGTGGGGGCAGGAGACGGCGACGACGACCGCCAGGTCGCCCACCACGAGGTCGCCCACGCGGTGGACGGCCGCCAGGGCGCGGACCGGATAGTTCGCCACGACCTTCTCGGCGACCCGGCGCAGCTCGGCCTCGGCGCTGGGGTGGCAGGAGTAGCCCAGCCTGTCGACGTCGGCCCCGCCGTCGTGGTTGCGCACGGTGCCGACGAACAGGGTCGTGCCGCCCGCGGCGTCGTCCCCGACGGCCCGGAAGACCTCGTCGACCGAGAGCGGGGTGTCGCGGATCGCGAGCAGCTTGATCGGGTCGGCCGCGGCCTGCTCACCGGGGTGGTCGTGCGTCGTGGTCATGCGGTCCATGGTGCCGCACGCCGCCGACATCCCGGAATAGCGTTTTCGACCGGTGGACCGGGGCCCCGGGTAGGAGGGTCCTACAGGCCGCGCCGCTTCCTCATCTGCCGCACCAGGGCCGCGGTGCCCAGGAGGGCCACCGTGGCGCCCGCCGCGCCCGCCGCCGTGGCGTCCTTGCGGCCCAGCCGGCGGCCCGCGACCGTGTGCCGGCCCTGGACCTCCTCCAGGAGCGCCGCGAGGACCTCCTCGTTGGTCCACTTCGGCCGCCAGCCCGCGTCGTGGAGCCGGCCGACGCTCACCACCCACGGGTGCATGGTGTAGGCGAGGTCGCCGGCCGGGGACGGGGTGAGGCCGATCCGGTGCAGCCGCGCGGCGGCGCCGAGGGCGACCGCGGAGGGCAGCTCCATGCGGCGGATCCCCGACAGCTCCTCGACCTCCTCCTGCTCCAGCCAGCCCTCGCAGCCGACCGCGAACTCGCCGTCGACCTTCTCCAGGGCCGCGTACTCCAGGGCGCTGACCAGGTCCTCCACGTGGCAGAACTGCCAGGTGGGGCGGGAGCCGGCGACGACGAGCAGCCGGGGCGACTCGAAGTAGCGGGTCAGGGCGGTGTCCGTGCCGCCGACGAGGACGGCCGGGCGGACCACGGTCACGTTGAGGCCGGGGTGGGCGCGGGAGCCGCGGCGACCGAGCCGCTCGATCTCCAGGAGGTCCCCGACGCCGGTCGCCTCGGCGGTCGCCCTCAGCTCGGCGTCCTCGGAGAGCGGGATGTCGTTGTCGGGGAGGGCGCCGTAGACCATGGTCGAGGTGCACAGCACGACCCGGTGGACGCCGGCCGCGGCGGCGGCCGTGAGGACCGTCTGGGTGCCGCGCACGTTGTAGGCCGTCCGGGCGGCGGGGTCGGTCTCCAGGTCGAGGTCGACGGCGAGGTGCACGACGACGTCGGCGCCGCGCAGCTTCTCCGCGATGGCCGGGTCCCGCACGTCGAGGACGTGCCAGGTCGCCTCCGGGACCTCGCCGCGCCGCTCGTCGAGGGCGATGACCCGGCGGATCTCGTCCGAATCGGCGAGACGCCTGGTCAGCAGGGCGCCGACACCGGTGGCGGCGCCGGTGACCGCGACGACGGGGCCGCGCGCGGCGGACCGGGTTGAGTGGTTTCGCGCTCCGCGAACCTGCGGATCTGGGGAACTCACCGACCGACTCCAGTGGTTGTCTTCAGTACGTACGCGGATGACGCGTACGGACCAGGTGGCGTCCATCCTGCCGCAGGGCACGGCCCGGCGGAGACTTGAGCCCATATCCGACGCGGATGTCTACGCTGGTGTTGTGCAGCGGGCAGTCGCCACCGGCAGGAGGCCGGTGGCCCTAGGAGCCGAGGAAACCTGTGAGTGACACCCCATTCGGATTCGGCCTTCCGCCGGAGGAGCCGGAGGACGGCGACGAAGGCAAGAAGAAGGACCCCGCCGGAGGTGGCCAGGGGTCCGGCGGCCAGGGCGGCGGCAACCCGTTCGGGGCGAACCCGTTCGGCTTCGGCATCCCCGGCATGGGCGGCCAGGGCGGCGGGGACAACCCGTTCGCCGCGATGTTCGGGTCGATGAACCCGACGGACCTGGGCGCGGCCTTCCAGCAGCTCGGGCAGATGCTCAGCTACGAGGGCGGTCCCGTGAACTGGGACATGGCCAAGCAGATCGCCCGCCAGGCGGTGGCCCAGGGCACCGCCGACGGCGTCAAGGACGCCAGTGTGGGCCCGGCCGAGAAGTCCGCGGTCGAGGAGGCGGTCCGCCTCGCCGACCTGTGGCTGGACCAGGCCACCTCGCTGCCCTCCGGGGCGAACACGGCGGTGGCGTGGAGCCGCGCGGAGTGGGTCGAGGCGACCCTGCCCGCGTGGAAGGAACTGGTGGACCCGGTCGCCGAGCGGGTCGGCACGGCCATGGGCGACGTGCTGCCGCAGGAGATGCAGGCCATGGCGGGCCCGCTGATCGGCATGATGCGGTCGATGGGCGGCGCCATGTTCGGCCAGCAGATCGGCCAGGCCATCGGCGCGCTCGCGGGCGAGGTCGTCGGCTCGACCGACGTCGGCCTGCCGCTCGGCCCGGCCGGCCGGGCCGCGCTGCTCCCGCTGAACGTGGAGTCCTTCGGCAAGGACCTGAGCGTGCCCTCCGACGAGGTGCGGCTCTACCTGGCCCTGCGCGAGGCCGCCCACCAGCGCCTCTTCGCGCACGTGCCGTGGCTGCGGGCGCACCTCTTCGGCGCGGTCGAGTCCTACGCGCGCGGGATCAAGGTCGACACCTCGAAGCTGGAGGAGGCCGTCTCCCAGCTCGACCCGACCCACCCGGAGCAGCTCCAGGAAGCCCTCCAGTCCGGCATGTTCCAGCCGCAGGACACGCCCGAGCAGAAGGCGGCCCTGGCCCGGCTCGAAACGGCGCTCGCGCTGGTCGAGGGCTGGGTGGACGCGGTGGTCCACGAGGCCGCCAAGACCCGTCTGACCTCGGCGGACGCGCTGCGCGAGACGCTGCGCCGGCGCCGGGCCACCGGCGGTCCGGCCGAGCAGACCTTCGCCACCCTGATCGGTCTGGAGCTGCGCCCGCGCCGGCTGCGGGACGCCTCCCGGCTGTGGGCGTCGCTCACCGACGCGCGGGGCGTGGACGGCCGTGACGCCCTGTGGGAGCACCCCGACATGCTGCCGACGGCGACCGACCTCGACGACCCCGACGGTTTCGTCCACCGCGAGCACCTGGACTTCTCCGAGCTGGACAAGATGCTCGGCGAGGCGGCCGAGGGCAAGAAGGACCGGGGCGAGCAGGGCGAGGACGGTTCCGGGGAGTGAGCCTGCACGACGACGCGGTCCTCGTCCTCAAGGGGTACGAGGGCCAGCCCGAGCTGCGCGAGCTCTACCTGGAGCACCTGGCGGCGCACCCGGACGGCATGTACAAGCCGTGCGGGGCGGGTCACCTCACCAGCAGCGCGCTGGTGATCGACCCCGCGCGCGGCCGGGTGCTGCTGACCCTCCACAAGAAGCTCGGCATGTGGCTCCAGATGGGCGGCCACTGCGAGGAGGGCGATCCGACGGTCGAGGCGGCGGCGCTGCGGGAGGCCGCGGAGGAGTCCGGGATCGAGGGGCTGGCGCTGCTGCCCGGCGGCCCGGTGCGGCTGGACCGGCATCCGATCCCGGCGCCCTGCCACTGGCACCTCGACGTGCAGTACGCGGCGCTGGCCCCGGCGGACGGGGTGGCGCGGATCAGCGAGGAGTCGCTGGACCTGAGGTGGTTCGCGTACGACGAGGTGGCCGCCGTCGCGGACGCCTCGGTGGTGCGGCTGGTGGAGGGCACGCTGGCCCGTCTGTGAGGTGACGGCGACGGCGGAGGGCCCCCGGTCTCCCGGGGGCCCTCCGCCGTCGGTCGGGCCGCTCAGTTCCAGGCGTTGTTCTGGTTCTGGCCGCGGGCGCCCTGCTGGCCGACGCCGAACTGGGCGGCGGCGCCCTGACCGATCACCGCGTTCTGCGGGGGCATGATCTCGCTGGGCTGGACGAGGGCGAAGCCCTGGCCGAGGAAGCTCAGCTCCCAGCCCTCGCCGGTGCTGCCGCGGCGGCTGCGGACGCTGCTGTTGTGCGTCTGGGCCTGCATCTGGACCCGCAGGGAGGTGGACCAGGCGACGATCGCGTCGGCGTCGGCGCTCACGTACTTGTCGGGCGTGACCTGGAGCATCAGCGGCTGGCCGGAGGTCATGAGGGCGACCTTGCCGCGGCCGGTGATGTTGAGCTGGTACTTGCCGGTGCCGGAGACGCCGTACTGGCTGTCGACGGCGATGACCTCGGTGTGGAGGCTGGTGTCGAGCGCGAGCACGTAGGCGCTGTCGACGGTGAGGCCCTCGTGGTCGACCTCGACGACGTGGATGTACTGCGCCAGGTTGGCGAAGTAGACCGTGCCCTGGCCGGAGCAGCGCATCAGGTCGAGGCCCTCGCCGGTGCGGGCGCGGGCCTGCCGCTGGCTGCTGGACTGGTACTCGCCGTCGAAGTCGACGAGGCCCTGGTAGGCGACCATGGCGCCCTTGCGGGCGAGGACGTCGTCGTGGCCGGTGAGGCTGACCCGCAGCAGCTGCGGGTTCTGGACGACGTACCGCTCCTGGCTCTGCTGCTCGGCGTGGTTGAAAAGCGGGCTCTGCATGATGTGTTCTCGCTCCCCCTCAGCCCCGGACCCGCAGGCGGTCGGTGCTGTCCTCGCTCGGCTGTACGACGACGATGCCCTGGCCCGAGAAGGCCATCTGGTATGCCTCGCCGCTGCCCCGCCCGATGAGGGAGGACGCCTTGAAGCTGCGCTTGCCCTTGACCTTGAGGTTCGGCGACCAGGCGACGAGCGCGTCGGGGTCGACGTAGGTCTCGTCCTCGCCGCGGCCGCAGTCGACGACGATCGGGGTGCCGCGCGAGGTGAGCGCGACCCAGCCGGTGCCGGCGATCTCCACGTTGAACAGGCCCTGGCCGGCGAACTTGGCGAGGCCCTTGACCCGCTCGACGCCCCACTGGAGGTGGGCGTCGAAGGCGAGGAGGTTGGTGCCGTTGACGGAGACCGAGTCGTTCTGGAGGTTGATCACGACGACGTCGGCGCCGTAGTCGGCGAGGTAGAGCAGGCCGTCGCCGGTGCACTTCATGATCGGCGCGCCTTCGCCGGTGGCCCATTCCTTGGCGACCTGGCGGACGGCCGGCGGGTTGGGCTCGTAGCTGATGAAGCCCTCGTAGGCGACCATCGAGCCGGCCCGGGCGTAGAGGTCCTGGCCGGTGGCCATGGCCACCTTGAGCATGGTGCGGCCATGGTTCTCCATGCGGGCCGCGATGGGGGTCGGGGCGTAGCCCGCGAGCTGCTGGTTCATGGTGTCGGGCTCCCTCAGACCTCGTACGGCTGGACGACGATGAAGTTGCCGGGGGCGCCCCGGAACTGGAGGTTCACGGTCTCTCCGCTGTGGCCCGGGTAGGCGTTGCGCCGGAGGCGGACCTGGCTGGAGAGGATGACCTGCGAGGCGGCCGACCAGGCGACGACCGCGTTGCAGTCGGCGAAGGTCGTCGGGGTGACCGGCAGGACGACGGGGACGCCGTGGGTCTTGACGATCACGGTGCCGGTGCCCTGGAACTGCATGGTGAACAGGGCGCCGCCGGGGATGCCGTGGCCCTCGATGCGGCGGACCTCGTACTGGAGGGACTCGTCGAAGGCGAGCACGTTCTCCGCGGAGACGCAGATGGCGTCGCCCTGGAGCTCGATCGGGTGCAGATGGGCGCCGTTCTCGGCGAGGAAGACCTGGCCGCGGCCGGAGCAGCGCATCAGCTGCATCTCCTGGCCGGTGGCGTTGCCGACGATGCGGCCGGCGAAACCGGCGCCCTTGTAGGAGAAGTCGACCTTGCCCTGGTACATGACCATGGAGCCCTGGCGGGCGAGGACGGGGGTGCCGCCCATGCTGAGGTCGACCCGCATGAGCTGCTGGTTCTGCGGGGTCCAGCGGGCGCCGGTGGCGGTCTCCTTGAAGGGGGCGAGCGCGGCGGCGAGTCCGGCGCCGGTCGCGGGCGCGCCCTGCGGGACGCCCTGGGGGGGCGTGCCGGGCTGCTGGCCGTAGGGGGCCGGCTGACCGTAGCCGGGCTGCTGGCCGTACGGGGCCTGGGGCGGCTGGCCGTAGGGGGTGCCCGGCGGCGGGGTCTGGCCCGGGAGCTGCCCGTAGGGGGCCTGCGGGGGCTGTCCGTACGGGCCGGGGGCGCCCGGCGCGGGGGCCGGCGGCGGCACCGGGGCGGGGGCGAGCGGGGCGACCATGGTGGGCTGGGTGTGCACCGGCTGCGGGGCGGGCGGCGGCGTCGGCGCCTGCGGGCCGTAGCCGGGGGCCGGGGCCGGCGGGGCGCCGAAGGCGGGCGCGGGTGCGGGGGCCGGGGCGGGCGCGGGGGCCGGGGCGGCGGGCGCGCCGAAGGCCGGGGGCACCGCGGCCTGGGCGGGGGCGCCGAAGGCCGGGGGCGCGGCCTGCTGGGGGGCGGCGGGCGGCTGGGCCGCGGGCTGCTCCTCCTCCAGGACCTCTCCGCCGAAGTTCCGCAGCAGGGCCGCCAGGCCGCCGTCGAAGCCCTGGCCGACGGCGGCGAACCGCCACACGTCCTTCAGGTAGAAGTCGCCGAGCATGACCGCGCGCTCGGTGGAGAACTCCGCGCCGGTGAAGGCGTACCGGGCGACCTCCTCGCCGCCCGCGACGATCCGGATCCAGCCGGGGCCGATCTGCGACATCTGGCCGTCGCCGTCGATGGTGGCGGTGAAGGAGAGCTTGTGGATCTGCGGGGGGATCCGGTCGAGGGTGACCCGGAAGGACTCGGTGTCACCCGCCTGCGCCCCGAGCAGCTGGATGGACTCCTCCGGCGACTTCGGCTGGTTGAAGAAGACGAAGTACCGGTCGTCCGACAGGCGCTCGTCGGCGTCGAGCCCGAAGCAGCTGATGTCGAAGGTCAGCCCGGGAGCCGCGATCTGCACGCCCACGTACAGATCGGTGCCCGCGGTCAGATCACTGATCTTGGCCTTGTGGCCGCGTTGGAATTCCCTGGCCATGCGTAACGACCGTCCCCCATCCGATGGCGAATGACTCGCGCCAGGCTAACCGCTGGGGACGACATTGAGACAGGCCGGGGCGATTCCGGTACGGAATCGGGAAACCGGACGTCAGGGTGCGGGCGCCCCGGCCTCCGGGGGCGGGAGGCGGAGGGCGGCTTCCACTCCTTCGAGGTAGCCGCGGGCCCGCTCGGTGCGCGGGTACGCCTCCAGGAGCCGCCAGAACCCGGGGCCGTGGCCGGGGACGAGGAGGTGGGCGAGCTCGTGCAGGAGGACGTAGTCGACCACGTACTCGGGCATCGGCTGGAGCCGGTGGGAGAGTCGGATGCTGCCCTCGGCGGGGGTGCAGGAGCCCCAGCGGCTGTTCTGGTTGGTGACCCAGCGGACCGAGGCGGGGCGGGCCCGGCCGTCGAGGTACTGCTCCGAGAGCCGCCGGGCGCGCTCGGCCAGCTCGCCGTCGCCCAGGCTCCTGCGGCGCTCCCTGTCCTTCTCCCTGGCGGCGAGCTTCTCCAGCATCACGCCGACCCAGCGGCGCTCCTCGGCCTCGGACATCCGGGCCGGGATGAGGACGATCGTGCGGTCCCCCTCGCGGTAGGCGGAGACGGATCGGGTACGGCGGGCGCTCCTGCGGATCTCGACTGACACGGGGTCGACCGTACCCGGCGCGCCCGGCGGAATCCCCTCCGGCGGAACCCCACCGCACGAGCCGCACGACACGATCCGTACGACTTTCGTCCCGTAGGACTTTCCGGCGGTCCTGTGGACAACTTTCCGCACCGTTCCGCTCCGGCGGGCAGCCTGGTCGGGAACGCGGGAGAGGACGGGGGCGGGGATGCATCCGATGGTGAAGCCGGCGCTGCGCCGGGCGTGGCGGAGTCTGACGTGCGCGCAGTACGGGGTGGCGCCGGCGCACGCGGTGGTGCTGGACCCGGTGGACGCGGCGACGGGCCGGCTGCTCGGGCTGATGGACGGGACGCGCGGGACCGCGCTGCTGCGGGCGGAGGCGGCGGAGCTGGGGCTGCCGGAGGGGCGGCTCGACGCGCTGCTCGGGCGGCTCGCGGCGGCGGGGCTCCTGGTGGAGGCCGGGGCCGGGCGGCCGGGCAGGGCCGGGCCGGCCGCGGGGGCGGCGGAGACGGCGCTCGATCCGCTGCGGGCGGACCTGGCCTCGCTGTCGGTGGTGTGCCCGGAGCCGGAGCGGGCGCTGCGGACGCTGGCGGCCCGGCGCGAGCTGCGGGTGCGGGTGCGGGGCGCCGGGCGGGTGGGCGCGATGGTGGCGGCGCTGCTCGCGGCGGCGGGGGTGGGCGGCGTGGAGGTGGTGGACGGGGGCCGGGTCGAGCCGTGGGAGACGGCGCCGGGCGGGCTGCCGGCCGAGGCGGTCGGCGAGCGGCGGGTGGCGGCGGCCCGGCGGCTCGTGGGGCGCTGGGCGCGCGGCCCGGTGGCCGCGCGGCGGGCGGGCCGCCGGACCGGACCGGGTGACGGGGACGGCGGCGTGCCGGTGTCCCTCGTGGTGGTGACGGACCGGGACGGGCTGGGGGTGCTGGTGCCGGACCCGGTGGCGGCGGAGCCGTGGATGGCGGCGGGCACACCCCACTTGTACGCGGGGGTGCTGGAGGCGACGGGAGTGGTGGGGCCGCTGGTGCTGCCGGGCGGGACGGCCTGCGCCCGCTGCCTCCAGGAGGAGGCGACGGACCGGGACCCGGCCTGGCCGCGGCTCCTCGCGCAGTGGCGTTCGGGCGCGCCGCATCCGCTGCCGGCCTGTGACGTGGCGCTGGCGGCGGCGGTGGCGGGGCTCGCCGCCGGGCACGCGCTGGCCTTCCTGGACGGGGAGCTCCCGGCCTCCACGGGGACCCGCTGGGAGGCGGCGCTGCCGTCGCTGGGGTGGCGCCCGGAGCGGCTGGTGCCCCACCCGCCCTGTCCCTGCGGGGCCGCACGCGGCAGGGTGGGGGCGGGCGCCTCGGCAGCCGGGGAGGCGCGGTCCACAATGGCGGGGCGCAGCCCTGCGCGGCACGGCAGGCTGGGAATTGGAGGGGCGCATGTCTGATCTTCCCCGGAAGGCGGTCACCCGGACCGTCAAGTTGGCCGCGTTGCCGCTGGGCTTCGCGGGCCGCGCGACCTGGGGCCTGGGCAAGCGGATCGGGGGCAAGTCGGCCGAGTTCGTCGCCCGGGAGCTGCAGGAGCGCACGGCGGAGCAGCTGTTCAAGGTGCTCGGCGAACTCAAGGGCGGGGCCATGAAGTTCGGCCAGGCGCTGTCGGTCTTCGAGTCGGCGCTGCCGGAGGAGGTCGCCGGTCCCTACCGGGCCGCGCTGACGAAGCTTCAGGAGGCGGCGCCGCCGATGCCGGTGCGGACGGTGCACGCGGTCCTGGCGGAGCGGCTCGGCGACGAATGGCGCGAGCTGTTCCTGGAGTTCGAGGACAAGCCGGCGGCGGCCGCGTCGATCGGGCAGGTGCACCGGGCGGTGTGGCACGACGGGCGCGAGGTCGCGGTGAAGGTGCAGTACCCGGGCGCCGGGGAGGCCCTCCTCGCGGACCTGGCGCAGCTGAGCCGGTTCGCCCGGCTCCTCGGTCCGCTGGTGCCGGGGATCGAGGTGAAGCCGCTCATCGCGGAGCTGCGGGACCGGGTTTCGGAGGAGCTGGACTACGCGCTGGAGGCGCGGGCCCAGCGGGAGCACGCCGAGGTCTTCGCGGACGATCCGGACGTGGTGGTGCCGGCGGTGGTGCACCAGGCGGAGCAGGTCCTGGTGACCGAGTGGATGGAGGGGATCCCGCTCGCGGAGGTGATCGCGGGGGGCGGCCAGGAGCAGCGGGACCGGGCCGGGCAGCTCCTCGCCCGGTTCCTGTTCTCCGGTCCGGCCCGCACGGGGCTGCTGCACGCCGATCCGCACCCGGGGAACTTCCGGCTGCTGCCGGCCGCCGGTGACGGGGTGGACGATCCGGCGGGGTGGCGGCTCGGGGTGCTCGACTTCGGCACGGTGGACCGGCTGCCGGGCGGACTGCCGGAGACCATCGGGACCTGTCTGCGGATGGCGCTGGCCGGGGAGGCCGGGCCGGTGTACGCGCTGCTGCGGGCGGAGGGCTTCGTGAAGGAGTCGGTGGCGCTCGACCCGGACGAGGTCCTGGAGTACCTGCTGCCGATCATCGAGCCGGCCGAGGCGGAGTCCTTCCTCTTCAGCCGGGGCTGGATGCGGACGCAGGCGGCCCGGATCGCCGACCCCCGCTCCCCCGCGCACCAGCTGGGGCGGCAGCTGAACCTGCCGCCGTCGTACCTGCTGATCCACCGGGTGACGCTGTCCACGATCGGGGTGCTGTGCCAGCTGAACGCGACGGTCCGGCTGCGGGAGGAGCTGAACGCCTGGCTGCCCGGCTTCGACCCGGCGGCCTGAGGGCCGGTCACCACCAGGAGGAGTCGAGGCGGCCCTCGATGGCCCGGATGTTGGCGCGGGCGCACTCCTCGCAGAAGTACTGGCGGCGGCCGTTCTCGACGGAGCAGGTCCAGGTGAGCGGGAGGGCGTCGGCGGTCCTGCCGCAGCGGGCGCAGACGACGGGCTCCTCCGCGGTGCGGGGCTCGTTCATCCTCGTGACGATAGCCCGGCGGGGCCGCCGCGGCGGGGCAACGCACCGCGGGGGCCGGTCCGTTCGGACCGGCCCCCGCGGGGACGCCTGGTGGGGCGCTCAGTGCATGACGGCCATGGCCAGCGCGCGGCGGGCGCGCAGCGAGACGCGCTCGGCGCGGCGCTGCATGCGCCGGGCGGCGATCAGGCGCACGGCCTGACGTTCCGCCTCGGCCTCACGCTGTCGGTCGTGCATATGGGCACGGGCCAGGGCTTCTGGGATGAGTTGCATGTCACGGGTCCTGTTCTGACGCGGCGCGGGGGCACCGGCGGTGGTGGTGAAGACGGGGGTAGCGGAGCCGGTGGGCTCGGTGGCGGGCGTGGTCATCGGGGCCTGCTTCTGGGGATCGTGCGTGAGGGGGTGGTCGATCGTTCCGGTGCGCCTGGGGGCCTTGTGGGGTGCCTCCCAGGTCAGGGCGGTCATGCCGCGACCGGGTTCTTGCGCGGGCGGCCGCGGGGCCGCTTGCGGGCGACGACCACGCCCTGGACGAAGAGCTCGCCGCCCCAGACACCCCAGGGCTCACGGCGCTCCTTGGCGCCGGCGAGGCAGGCCGCGACCAGCGGACAGGTCTTGCAGAGGGACTTGGCGTACTCCACGTCGGCCGGGGACTCGGCGAAGAAGACCTCCGGGTCGTAGGCGCGGCACGGGACGGGGACGCCGAGGTTCTCGATGGCGTCGTCGAGCGCGGTGAGCGATGTCAGGGGGGTCAAGGCGGGGTCCTCCGTGAGGCCGGACGGGGGGATCGTTTCGGAAGGCGGTACGGACGGGGCGTGCGCTTCGAGTTGCACGGGTGTCTTTCCTCGTCTGGTCGTTCCGGCCGGTCGGCCGGGTCTTCGGCTGGTACCGGGTTGTCTTGTCCCGAGGCCCCTTCGCTCCGCCGTCCCCGTTCGGGGACAAACAGAAGGGCCGCGGATCCCGGGTGGGGTTCCGCGGCCCTGAAGGCGCCGGCCTGATCGGATCAGGCTGGATCACTCCAGGGTTCGAGCCCACGGAAGGCCCACATCGTGTGGTGCTGCGTCGTCGTCTGCTGCTTGCCGGCACCGGCCGCCGCGAAGCCATAGGCCGCGAATCCGGCCTTGCCCTCTTCAGCCACCCGTGCCTTGGTCGGTCGCTCGTCGCGCTCGATGACGGACATGCCGCGGCCGGACAGACCGGTGACGGGCAGACCGCTGCCAAGGAGCGCGAAGGCGGAGAGGCCGAGCGAGCAGGCGGAGACGACCGAGCGATCGGTCATTTTGGCGGTGCTGACGATGGTGCTGGTGTTGATGTTGCTGATCACTGGAATCGCCTCCTCTCGGCGTCTCGGAGGGCTCGGGTGCGAGCCGGACCCTCAGGTTTTCATTTGGACAAGTACAGCACGAAGACTGGGCTTCCAAGAAGCCGCTGCTGCGTGGTTAAGAACCTATGGGGCTTGACGGGGCGGGCGCAAACTATTTTTCCCACGAGTTTCGATCAGACCTCCTCCGCCTCCGGCACACCCTCTTCACCTGCGCAGATGGCGAGGACGTCGGCTCCGAAGCGGTCGAGCTTCCGGGCGCCGACCCCGGCGATCATGGCCAGCTCGCCCCCGGAGGCGGGGACCCGCTCGGCGATGGCCATGAGGGTCTTCTCGGTGAAGACGCAATAGGCGGGCTGGCCGAGCGCGCGGGCCCGCTCCTCGCGCCAGGCGTACAGCCGCTCGTACAGGCCCTCGTCCATGTCGGAGGGGCAGTCCTCGCAGCGGAGCAGCTTCATGGCGCCGGCCTCGGTGAGGGTGGCGCCGCAGACCCGGCAGCGGACGGGGCCGCGCGCGCGGCGGCGGGCGCGCTCGCCGGGGCGGCCGCCGGGGGCGCTGCGCTCGATGCCGCCGGAGGCGCCGTGGCCGCCGGCGCGGGTGCCGGAGCCGGGGCGCAGGCCCTTGAGGAAGCGGCTGGGGACCCGGGAGGCGCGGCCGCCGGGGGAACGGGAGAGCGCCCAGGAGAGCGTGAGGTGGACGCGGGCGCGGGTGACGCCGACGTAGAGCAGGCGGCGCTCCTCCTCGACCTGCGCGTCCGTCTTCGCGTAGGTGATCGGCAGCATGCCGTCGGTGAGGCCGACCAGGAAGACGGCGTCCCACTCCAGGCCCTTCGCGGCGTGCAGCGAGGCGAGGGTGACGCCCTGGACGGTGGGGGCGTGCTGGGCGGCCGTCCGCTCGTCCAGCTCGGCGATCAGGTCGGAGAGGGTGGCGGCGGGGCGGGCGGCGGCGAAGTCGTCGGCGAGCCGGGCGAGCGCGGCCAGCGACTCCCAGCGGTCCCGGGCGGCGCCGGAGCCGGCGGGCGGCTCGCTGGTCCAGTTCTGGCCGGAAAGCACCGCTCGCACCTGGGTGGGGAGGTCCTCGGTGCCGTCGAAGAGCGAGTCGTTCGCCCCGAAGCGGGCCGAGCCGCGCAGGGCGGCGATCGCGGCCCGCACCTCCTGGCGCTCGAAGAAGCGCTCGGCGCCGCGCAGCTGGTAGGGGATCCCGGCGTCGGCGAGGGCCTGCTCGTAGACCTCCGACTGGGCGTTGATCCGGTAGAGGACGGCGATCTCGCCGGCCGGGACGCCGGCGGCGATCAGGTCGCGGACCCGGCGGGCGGTGCCCTCGGCCTCGGCGGGCTCGTCGCCGTACTCGGCGTAGACGGGCTCGGGGCCGCGCTCGCGCTGCGAGACCAGCTCCAGGCGGTGGTCGGCGGCCCGGCCGCGGGCCTGGTCGAGGAGCCCGTTGGCGAGGTGCACGACCTGGGGGGTGGAGCGGTAGTCGCGGACCAGCTTGACCACGGTCGCGTGCGGGTGGCGGGTGCGGAAGTCCAGCAGGTGGTCGGGGGTGGCGCCGGTGAAGGAGTAGATGGTCTGGCTGGCGTCGCCGACCACGCAGAGGCTGTCCCGCTCCCCCAGCCAGAGCTCCAGGAGGCGCTGCTGGAGCGGGGAGACGTCCTGGTACTCGTCGACGACGAAGTGCTGGTACTGGCGGCGGATCTGCTCGGCGATGTCGTGCCGGTCCTGGAGGATGCCGACGGTGAGCAGCAGCACGTCCTCGAAGTCGATGACCGAGCGCTCGCCCTTGAGCTGTTCGTACATCGCGTAGAGCTGGCCGGTCTCGGCCGGGTCCCGGGGGGCCTCCCGCCCGGAGCGGAGGACGGCCGCCGGGTAGTCGGCGGGCACGGTCTGGGTGACCTTGGCCCACTCGATCTCCGCCGTGACGTCCCGCAGCTCGTTCCGGTCCAGCCGGAGCCGGCAGCGGGCCGCGGCCTCGGCCACCAGCGGGGCCTTGCGCTCCACGAGCCGGGGCAGCGGGCCACCGATCGCTTTCGGCCAGAAGAACTGGAGCTGCCGGAGGGCCGCCGAGTGGAAGGTGCGGGCCTGCACCCCGCCCGCGCCGAGCTGGCGGAGCCGGCCGCGCATCTCGCCGGCGGCGCGGTTGGTGAAGGTGACGGCTAGCACGCTCGCGGGCGGCAGGACGCCCGCCCGCACCCCGTAGGCGATCCGGTGGGTGATCGCCCGGGTCTTGCCCGTGCCGGCGCCCGCGAGGACGCAGACCGGACCGTGCAGGGCCAGGGCGACCTCGCGCTGCTCCGGGTCCAGCCCGTCGAGCACCGCGTCGGCGGTCTCCGGGACCCGCGGGAAGAGAGGGGAGTGGGTTGCTGCTGTCACTCCGCCATGCTGCCAGGTCGGGGGAGGTCGGTGCGGCGCGTCGTCCACAGGCCGGGGTCGCGGTCGTACCGTCGTACGGTCCCACCGGCCGGGTGGCGGGAGCGGCACAGGTCACCCGGGGCGCGGGAATGGCCGGCCGGGTGGCGTACGTTCTTCCTTCGGTACCGACCCCCGACCCGAGGAGCACCTGGCCATGCAGGGCACTGTGACGATGTACAGCACCGAGTGGTGCGGCTACTGCCGCCGGCTGAAGGGCCAGCTGGACCGCGAGGGCATCGCGTACACGGAGATCAACATCGAGCAGGACCCCGCGTCGGCCGCCTTCGTGGAGCAGGCCAACGGCGGCAACCAGACCGTCCCGACCGTCCGCGTGGTGCCCGCCTCCGGCGCCGCCGAGGTCGTCATGACCAACCCGAGCCTGGCCCAGGTCAAGCAGGCGCTCGGCGCCTGACCGCGCCCGACCGCACGGGCGAAGGGCCCCCGGCCGCACCGGCCGGGGGCCCTTTGTCGGTGCCGGCCGGTAGCGTGCGGCGCATGGACATCGAGGATCCGCAGGAGGTGGGGGCCGCGTTCTGGGCGCAGGTCCTCGGTTTCACGATCGTGGAGGGCCCGGCGCCGCCGGACACCCCGCTCGGCCGCGTGCAGGCGTTCGCCGCCGCGCACGGCGACGAGGCGGTGACCGAGGAGCACGTGAGGGCCGCGATCGAGGGGCGGCCGCTGCCGCCGCCCGGGGACGGCGCGGCCCCGCCGCCCTCGACGGGCTGACGGGGCCGGCCGGGACCGCGGACGGTCAGGCGACGTCGCCGGGCTTCGGCAGCGGCTTGCCGTACCAGAGCTCGATCAGCCGGGAGGCGATCGAGATGCCGTACGGCGGCAGGATCTCGCCGGAGGCGAAGCCGGCCTCCAGGTCCTCGCGGGAGAACCAGCGGGCCTCGTGGATCTCCTCGCCGTCCACCTCGATCTCGGGGGAGGTGGCCCGCGCGAAGAAGCCGAGCATCAGGCTGGACGGGAAGGGCCACGGCTGGCTGGCCAGGTACTCGACCTCGCCGACGGTGACGCCCGCCTCCTCGAAGACCTCCCGGACCACCGCCTGCTCGATCGACTCGCCCGGCTCGACGAAGCCGGCCAGCGTCGAGAAGCGGCCCTCCGGCCAGTGCACCTGGCGGCCGAGGAGCGCCCGGTCCTGGTCGTCGGTGACCAGCATGATCACGGCCGGGTCGGTGCGCGGGTAGTGCTCGGCGCCGCAGACCGGGCAGCGGCGGATGTGCCCGGCGGCGGCGATCACCGTGCGCTCGCCGCAGCGGGAGCAGAAGCGGTGGAGGCGCTGCCAGTTCTCCAGGGCGACCGCGTGGGTCATCAGGCCCGCGTCGCGCGGCGACAGGAGCAGGCCGGCCTCGCGCAGGCCGGCCGGGCGGGCCGACTGGTCCATGCGGCCGGGCAGCGAGTCCTTCTGGAGGGCGAAGTAGGAGACGCCGTCGGCGTCGGTGCCGAGGAAGTAGCGGTGGGTCTCGGTCATCGGCGCCTCGAACGCCGGGGTCATGACCAGTTCGGTGGTGCCGTCGGGGCGGTCGTCGATCAGCACCTGGCCTCCCGACACCACGAAGACGCGGGTGGTCGGGTGGCTCCAGGCCGCCGCGAGCCATGCCTCGTCGAGGCGGTGGTGGGCGGCGCGGTCGATCCCGCTCGGAGCGGTGAGCGAGATCGGGCGGTCCGCGAACGCGTTGTTCAAGGTGCTGCTCACAGGTGCTTCCAACTCCCCCGGATCGGTGTCAGTGGTCACGGCGTGCGGCCCCGGCGTCCCGGTGCCCGCCGGCCCGCAGGGCGGCCGGCAGGTCGCCCCACAGGTACGCGGTCGTCTCCACGCCCTTCATGAGGAGGTCCAGTTCGACCTTCTCGTTCGGGGCGTGCCAGCCGTCGGACGGGACCGAGATGCCCAGGAAGAGCACGGGCGCGTCCAGGACGTCCTGGAGGTCGGCGGCCGGTCCCGAGCCGCCCTCGCGCGTGTAGCGGACGGCGGCCCCGTCGAAGGCCCGGCTCATCGCCCCGGCCACCGCCGTGAGGGCCGGGTGGCCGAGCGGGGTGAGGCAGGGGCGGGTCGGGGCGCCGAAGGCGATCTCGTACCGGATGCCGGACGGGACGAGCCCGGCCAGCCACTCCCGCACCAGCGTCTCGATCCGGTACGGGTCCTGCCCGGCGACGAGCCGGAAGGACAGCTTGAGGTGGGCGGAGGCGGGGACGATCGTCTTGCCTCCGGGGCCCTGGTAGCCGCCGCCGATGCCGTTGACCTCGGCGGTCGGGCGGGCCCAGACCCGCTCCAGGGTGGAGTGGCCGGCCTCGCCGAGGGTGCCGTGGGACTTGGCGGTGCGCAGCCACGCGGCCTCGTCGAAGGGGAGTTCGGCGACGAGCCGCCGCTCCTCCTCGGTGAGATCGGTCACGCCGTCGTAGAAGCCGGGGATCGCGACCCGCTCGTCGGCGTCGTGGAGGGCGGCGACGATCCGGCCGGCGACGGTGGCCGGGTTGGGCACGGCGCCGCCGAAGGAGCCGGAGTGGATGTCCTGGTCGGGGCCGTACAGGTCGATCTCGCAGTCGGCGACCCCGCGCATGCCGGTGCAGACGGTCGGGGTGGTCTCGGACCACATGCCGGTGTCGGAGACGATCACCACGTCGGCGGCGAGCCGGCCGGCCCGCTCCTCGACGAGCGCGCGGAAGTGCGGCGAGCCGGACTCCTCCTCGCCCTCCACCAGCAGCTTCAGGTGGACGGCGGGGGTGGTGCGGCCGGTGGCGGCGAGGTGGGCGCGGACCCCGAGGGTGTGGAAGAACACCTGGCCCTTGTCGTCGGCCGCCCCGCGCGCGTACATCCGCCCGTCGACGACGGTCGGCTCGAAGGGGTCGGTGTGCCAGCCGTCCTCGCGGGCCGCCGGCTGCACGTCGTGGTGGCCGTAGACCAGGACCACCGGGGCGTCCGGGTCGTCGGACGGCCACTCGGCGAAGACCGCCGGGGCCCCGTCCGTCTCCCAGACCTCCGCCGTGGGGAACCCGGTCTCCTTCAGGGCGGCGGCGAGCCACTCGGCGCTGCGCCGCACGTCCCCGGCCCGCTCCGGCTGCGCCGAGACGGACGGGATGCGCAGCCAGTCGGCGAGGTCGCCGAGGAAGGCGGCGCGGTGCGCCTCGATGTACGCGCGTACGGGCTGGACGACGCTGTCCGGGGTCTCGCTCATGCTCCCGAGCCTATCCGGCGCCGGAGGGTGCCCCGCCCAGCAGGATCGCCTCCAGCTCCGCCCGGCCGGGCAGCCGGGCCGGGCGGGCCACCTCGCCGGTCCGCACGTACACGAACGCGGCGGCCACCTCCTCGGGCTCCAGGCCGTGCCGCTCGGCCCAGGCGAGCCGGTACAGCGCGAGCTGGAGGGGGTCGGCGGTGCGGTGCCGGCTGGTCTTCCAGTCGACGATCTCGTACGCCCCCGTCTCCGGGTCCCGGTAGACGGCGTCGATCCGGCCCCGGACCACCCGGCCCGCGAGGGTGAGGTGGACGGGGACCTCCACGCGGTACGGGACGCGGTGGGCGTACGGCGTGCGGGCGAACGCCTCCTTGAGGGCCTCCAGGTCCCGCTCGTCGAGGATCTCCGGCTCGCCGGCGAACTCCTCGCCGCCGGGCAGCTCCTCCGGGCCGAGGAAGGGCAGCGGCAGCTCCTCGAAGCGGGACTCCACCCACGCGTGGAAGCGGGTGCCGCGGCGGGCCGCGGGCTGCGGCGGCTTCGGCATCGGCCGGGCGAGCTCCTGCGCGAAGCCGTCCGGGTCCTCGGCGAGGCGGAGGACCTGGGAGGCGGACAGGTACGCGGGGAGGAGGACGTCCCGGGTGGTGGCGCGGGAGCGGCGGAGCTCGGCGGTGAGGGCGGCGAGGTCGCGGTCCCAGGAGGCGATGGTGCGGAGCTCCTCCGGGGTGAGCTCGTGCGTCCTGGGGTGCGGGATGGACTCCTGGGCCTCGCCGGGGAGCCAGAGGCCGTCGTCGGGGCGCGGGTCCCGGGGCTCCTCCGGCGCGTGGTCCCACAGCCGGGCCCGTACGGCCTCCGCCGCTTCCCTGCGGCGCTTCAGCGCCTCCTCGTCCAGCGGCAGCGGCCAGGGGAGGTCGGCGGCGGCTTCGGCGAGGAGGGGGTTGTCGTCGTCCGGTCCGGGTTCGGCGGCCCATTCCTCGATGTCGCCGTGGCCCCGGGCGCAGTGGTCGTACAGGGCGGTCATGAAGTCGGAGGGGCCCCGGGGCTTCTTCTGGGACGGGCCCCACCAGTGGGCGGAGGCGAGGAGGAGGGTGCGGGGGCGGGTGAAGGTGACGTAGCCGAGGCGGAGCTCCTCGGTGTGCTGGTGGTCCTTCATGGCGGCCTTGAAGGCCGCCAGGGACTTGGCGTCCCAGGTGTCGAGGGACGGGAGGGTGGCCGCGTCGCCGCGCAGGGCGTGCGGGAGGACCTGGGGCTGGGAGGTCCAGGACTCGCGCGCGCGGGTGGACGGGAACTGCTCGGCGACGAGGCCGGGGACGGCGACGACGTCCCACTCCAGGCCCTTGGACTTGTGCGCGGTGAGGACCTTCACGGTGTTCTCGCCGCCCGGGAGCGCGTTGTCGAGGCCCTTCTCGAACTGGACGGAGGTGCGCAGGAAGCCGAGGAAGGCGAGGAGGCTCGCCTCGCCGTCGAGGGAGGCGAAGCCGGCGGCGACGTCCAGGAAGTTGCCGAGGGTCTCGCGGCGCCGGGCGGCCAGGGCGTGCGGGGAGGCCGAGAGCTCGACCTCCAGGCCGGTGACGGCGAGGACCCGGTGGAGGACGTCCATGAGGGGGTCGGCGAGGGAGGCGCGCAGGGAGCGGAGTTCGGCGGCGAGGCGGGCGAAGCGGACCCGGGCCTCGGCGGAGAAGGGCAGGCCGTCGTCGGGGTGGCCGGCGGAGTCGAGGAAGGTGTCGAGGGCGTCGGCGAGGGAGACCACCTCGGCGGGGTCGACGCCCTCGACGGCCGCGGCGAGCCGCTGTCCGGGGTCGGGGTCGGGGTCGCCGCGGTGGACGAGGAGGCGGGCGCGGCGGCCGAGGAGGGCGAGGTCGCGGGGGCCGATGCGCCAGCGGGGGCCGGTGAGGAGGCGGACCAGGGAGGCGTTGGCCCCGGGGTCCTGGAGGACCTCGCAGACGGCGACGAGGTCGGCGACCTCGGGGAGGTGGAGCAGGCCGGAGAGGCCGACGACCTCGACGGGGACGTCACGGGCGACGAGGGCCGCGTGGATCGCGGGGAAGTCGCCGGCGGTGCGGCACAGGACGGCCATGGAGCCGGGTTCGCGGCCGGTGCGGACGAGGTGGGCGAGGGAGTCGGCGAGCCAGTCGATCTCCTCCGGGTGGGTGGGGAGGAGGGCGATCCGGACGGTGCCGTCGGCCTCGGCGCCCGGCGCGGGGCGCAGCGCCTCCACGCCCGCGTGCATCGCGCGCAGGGGGGTGGCGAGGCCGTTGGCGAGGTCGAGGAGGCGGCCGCCGCTGCGCCGGTTCTCGGAGAGGGAGAAGCGGGTGGCGGGGGTGCCGTCGGCGTGCGGGAAGTGCTCGGGGAAGTCGTCCAGGTTGGCGACGGAGGCGCCGCGCCAGCCGTAGATGGCCTGGCAGGGGTCGCCGACGGCGGTGACGGGGTGGCCGGTGCCCTGGCCGAAGAGGCCGGAGAGGAGGAGCCGCTGGGCGACGGAGGTGTCCTGGTACTCGTCGAGGAGGACGACCCGGAACTCGTCGCGGAGGATCGTGCCGACCTCGGGGCGGGTGGTGGCGAGCCGCGCGGAGAGGGCGATCTGGTCGCCGAAGTCGAGGAGGTCGCGGGCGCGCTTGGCGGCCCGGTAGCGGGTGACGAGTCCGGTCAGTTCGCGGCGCGCGGCGGCCGTCTCGGGGAGTTTGCGCAGGTCGGCGTTGGTGAGCTTGGCGGCGGCGAGCTCGGTGAGGAGGCCGTCGTCGTACGCGAGGAGGTCGGCGGGCTCGACGAGGTGCTCGGCCAGCTCGGCGTCGAGGGCGAGCAGGTTCTCGACGAGGGTCGGGAAGGACCGGGTGAGCGCCGGGTACGGGCCGGGGGCCTCGCGCAGCACGCGGGCGGCGAGCTGGAAGCGGGTGGCGTCGGCGAGGAGCCGGGAGGTCGGTTCGAGGCCGATGCGCAGGCCGTGGTCGGTGAGGAGCTGGCCGGCGAAGGCGTGGTACGTGGAGATGCGGGGCTCGCCGGGGGGGTCGTCCGGGTCGACGGGGTCGGGGTCGGTGACGCCGGCGCGGACGAGGGCGGTGCGGACGCGCTCGGCGAGCTCGCCGGCGGCCTTGTTGGTGAAGGTGAGGCCGAGGACCTGCTCGGGGGCGACCTGTCCGGTGCCGACCAGCCACACCACCCGGGCCGCCATCACCGTGGTCTTGCCGGAGCCGGCTCCGGCCACGATGACCTGCGGGGCGGGCGGCGCGGTGATGCAGGCCGTCTGCTCCGGGGTGAAGGGGATGCCGAGAAGCTCCTTGAGCTGCTCGGGGTCGGTGATGCGCGCGGTCACCGGAAGAGGCTAGCCGGGGGGTCGGACATTCCCGACCGGTACCCTCCCGCATCCGCTCCCACCTGCGACTTCTCTCTGACGGCCGGTCAGCTGACGGGGGGTCGGTCCCGGGGGCCGGAGGGTCAGGCCCGGGTGCCGGGGTCGAGCCGGGAGAGGTCGACGGTCTCGTCGGCCGGCGGGGCGGTGACCTTCACCGGGCGGTCGTAGTCGGAGAGGGTGACCGTGCCGGACTCGTCGCCGCCGGTCCTGACGACCTGGCGGATGTAGGGCTTGCCCTCCTGGGCGACGGAGACGGTGGTGGTCTCGGTCCGGTCGGTGCCGTCCCCGGCGGGCTCCTTCTGGACGAGGGTCGCCACGGGGGTGCCGTCGACCTCGCGGTCGGGGCCGCGGGTGAGGCCCTCGCGGCGGTCGTCGCCGAGGCCGTCGAGGAGGGAGTCGAGGTCGCAGACCTCGCTGAGGTCGGAGCTGCCGGTCTGGCCGGGGGCGATCTTGAGCCAGCGGCCCTCGACGAGTTCGATGACGGGCCCGATCTGGTTCTCGGGGACGCCCTGGGAGGTCATGGAGAGCCTCCAGAACGCCTCGTCGCCCTTCATGTAGGTGATGCCGTCGAGGCGGCGGAGTTCGGCGGTGCCGTCGTCGATGCCGATGCGGCCGGTGCAGGAGCCCCGGTCGTCGACGGAGAAGTCGACGTCGAGCTTCTGGCCGTCGGTGACCATCTTCCCGGTCATGCGGAGGGAGTCGGCGGAGCGGGTGGCGTCGACGGCGCGGTCGGCGATCCGCTCGGGGGTGAGCCCGTCGAAGGGGTCCGGGGACGGCGCCAGGAGGGCGTCGGCGGGTGCGGCCGGTGCCGGCGCCGCCCGGGCCGCCGCCGGGGCGGGGCCCACGACGGCGACGGCGGCGCAGACGGCGGCGGCCGCGCGGAGCCTGGGGTGGCTGGACTGGGACCTCATACGAGCCTCCTCGCCCCCCGGACCCTGTCACCAGGGTCGCCCCACGCGCGCGTGGCCGCTACTCGGTGCCGGGGGTCAGCTGCCGGCGCCGGCCTTCATGAGCGCCTCCATGTCCATGACCTGGTCGGCCGGCGGCGGGGTGACGTTCAGCGGCTTGTCGTAGTCGGAGAGGGTCATCTCGCCGGGCTCGTCGCCGCCGGTGGAGACGGTGCGGAGGATGTACGGCTTGGCCGAGTCCTTGGCCACGTAGACCGTGTCGACCTCGCCCTTCTCGTTCGCCTTGCTCTTGAGGACGACGGCGGGGGTGCCGTCGACGTCGGCGTCGGCCTCGCGGGTGAGGCCCTTGGTCTCGGTGTCCTTGTCCATGTCGGCGAAGAGCGTCTTCAGGTCGCAGAACTCGCCGAGGTCGTTGGAGTCGGCCTCGTCGGCGGGCATCTTCATCCAGCGGCCGTTGAGGAGGGTGGCGAGGGCGGCGGACTCCTCGGGGGAGGAGCCGTCCTCGTCGCCGGCGGTCTTGAAGAAGGCCTCGTCGCCCTTCAGGTAGGTGAAGCCGCCGGTGCGCATCACTTCGGCCTTGCCCTCGGCGCCGACGCCCATGGTGCCCTGGCAGGTGCCCTTGTCGTCGACGCTGAAGTCGATGGCCATGTCCTGGCCGTCGTTCTTGATCTTGCCCTTCATGTGGACGGAGGTGGCGGCCTTGGTGGCCGCGACGGCCTTGTCGGCGATCGCGTCGGCGGAGAGGCCCGCGAAGGGGTCGGCGGGCTTGTCGTCGCCCTTGCCGCAGCCCGTGAGGCCGACGACGGCGGTCAGACAGATCGTCGCGGCGGCCCAGAGCTTCCGGTTGGCCCTCATGCACGTACTCCTCAGCGTGTTCGATGCGCTTCGATGTGTTCGAAAGCGAATATCCACAGGTTTCTTTCACGCGGACCTTATGCGGTACCGCGCAAGCAGGGACGACCCGGGGTGGACAAAGGATGCGCGACCGGGAATGTGACTCGCGTCACTCCCCCGTCCGGCCGCTCAGTCGACGACCTGCCGGCCCTCGGGACGGGCGCTGCACGCGGCGCGGAAGGAGCAGGTCGCGCAGTGCTGACCGGTCGTCGGGGCGAAGCGCTCGTCGAGGACCCGGCCGGCGGCGGTGGCGAGCAGGTCGCCGATCCACTCCCCCTCCAGGGGCTGCTGGGCCTGCACCTTGGGCAGGGCGTCGCCGCCCTCCTTCTTGGGCGCGGCCTGGCGCAGCTGGACGAGTTCGGCGCCGCCGGGCTCGGGGCGGCGGCCGCCGAAGACCTCGTCGAGGGCGCCCTCGCGGACGGCGAGCTGGTAGACGGCGAGCTGCGGGTGGTGGGCGACCTCGTCCCGGGTGGGGGCGGACTTGCCGGTCTTGAAGTCGACCACGTAGGCGCGGCCCTGCTCGTCGGTCTCCACGCGGTCCATGGAGCCGCGGATGCGGACCTGGTACTCCCCCGCGTCCAGGGTGACGTCGAAGCCGTGCTCGGAGGCGGCGGGGGTGCGGCCGCCGCGGTCCATGACGTGCCAGCGCAGGAACCGTTCCAGGGCCACGCGCGCGTGCCCCTTCTCCTGCTCGGACTTCCAGGGGGCGTCGAAGGCGAGGGCGTCCCACACGGTGTCGAGCCGGGCCATGAGGACGTCCAGGTCGGCGGGGGTGCGGCCGGAGGCGACCTCGTCGGCGAGGACGTGGACGACGTTGCCGAAGCCCTGGGCGGCGGAGGCGGGTTCGGCGGCCTTGACCTCGCGGCCCAGGAACCACTGGAGGGAGCAGGTGGCGGCCAGGTTCTCCAGGGCGCTCGGGGAGAGCGCGACGGGCCGGTCCCGGTCGCGCAGCGGCACGGCGGAGCGGGTGGGCTCGTACAGGCCCCACCAGCGGTCCGGGTGGGCGGCCGGGACCAGCGGCTGGCCGTCCTCGTCGGTGAGGGCGGCCAGTTCGGCGAGGCGGCGGACGGCGGCGTCCCGGAGCGCGGGCGAGGCGTCCGGGTCGACGGTGGTGGCGCGCAGTTCGGCGACGAGCGCGGAGACGGCGAGCGGACGGCGGGGGCGGCCCGGCACCTCCTTCGGTTCGGTGCCGAGCTCGGTGAGGAAGCGGGAGGGCTGGTCGCCGTCCTCGGCGGGGGCCTTCACCGCGGTGACGACGAGCCGGTCGCGGGCGCGGGTGGCGGCCACGTAGAAGAGGCGGCGCTCCTCGGCGAGGAGGGCGCCGGGGGTGAGCGGTTCGGCGAGGCCGTCGCGGCCGATGCGGTCGGCCTCCAGGAGGGAGCCGCGGCGGCGCAGGTCCGGCCACAGGCCCTCCTGGACGCCGGCGACGACGACGAGGCTCCACTCCAGGCCCTTGGAGCGGTGGGCCGTCATCAGGCGGACGGCGTCGGGGCGGGTGTGCCGGCGGGTGAGGGTGTCGGCGGCGATGTCCTGGGCGTCGAGCTCCTCCAGGAAGTTGAGCACGCCGCGGCCGCCGAGCCGCTCCTCGGCGCGGGCGGCGGTCTCGAAGAGCGCGCAGACGGCGTCGAGGTCCCGGTCGGCGTTGCGGCCGGCGGGGCCGCCGCGGAGGGCGGCGCGCTCCAGGCGGCCGGGCCAGGGCGTGCCGCTCCACAGCGCCCACAGGGCCTCCTCGGCGGTGCCGCCGTCGGCCAGCAGCTTCCGGGTCTCCTGGAGGAGCCGGCCGAGGCGCTGGGCGCCGCGGGCGTAGGCGGGGTCGTGGGCGGCGAGCCGCTCGGGCTCGGCGAGGGCGCGGGCGAGGAGGACGTCGGAGGGGGGCGGGAGCCTGTCGCCCGCGGCGCGTTCCTCGTCGCGCAGGGCGCGGCCCAGACGCCTCAGGTCGGCGGGGTCGATGCCGGCCAGGGGGGAGGCGAGGAGTTCGAGGGCGGTCTCGACGTCCAGCCACCCGGCGGTCCCGTCCGGTGCGGACTCCTCCGGCGCGGGGTCGGTCCCGGGGGCCGGTGCGGCGCCGTCGGGGGTCGCGCCCGCCCGCTCCGCGGGGGGTCCCCCCTGGACGGAGTCATCGGAGGAGGGACGCGTGCCCGCGCCCGGGGCCGCCCGGCCCCTCGTCGCCACCGCCCGCAGGGCCAGCAGCAAGGGGGCCACCGCCGGTTCGTGGCGGAGGGGGGTGTCGGCGGCGTCCGTCTCCACGGGGACGCCGGCGGAGGTGAGGGCGCGGCGCAGGGAGGGGAGGGCGGCGGCGGCACGGGTGAGGACGGCCATCGAGGCCCAGGGGACGCCGTCCTCCAGGTGGGCGCGGCGCAGCAGGTCGGCGATGTTCTCGGCCTCGGCGGAGGCGGTGGGGTAGGTGTACGCCTCGGCCCGGCCGCCGTCCCGCACCGGCGTCAGGTCGCGGTGGGCGCGGACCTTCTCGGCGGGGAGCCGGGTCATCGGCATCCGCCGGGTGAGCTCCCGGGTGGCGGCGAGCAGGCCCGCGCCGGCGCGGCGGGAGGTGCCGAGGACGCGGACGGGGGCCCCGCCGAAGGCGGCGGGGAAGTCGAGGATGCCGTTCACGTCGGCGCCGCGGAAGGCGTAGATCGACTGGTCGGGGTCGCCGAAGGCGACGACCGTCCGCCGGCCGCCGCCGGTGAGCGCGGTGAGCAGCCGGACCTGGGCGGGGTCGGTGTCCTGGTACTCGTCGACGTAGACGGCGTCGTACGCGGGGAGGGCTGCGGTCCGTTCGGCGAGGAGGACGGCCCGGTGCACCAGCTCGGTGTAGTCGAGGACGCCCTGGAGGTCGAGGACGTCGAGGTACTCGGCGAGGAAGCCGGCGGCGGCCTTCCAGTCGGGGCGGCCGACGCGCTCGGCGAAGCGGCGGAGCTCGTCGGGGCCGAGGCCGAGCTCGCGGGAGCGGGCGAGCACGGCGCGCACCTCGTCGGCGAAGCCGCGGGTGGTGAGGCAGGCGCGCAGTTCGTCGGGCCAGCGGACGCCGCCGACGCCGGTGCGCTCCAGGTCGATCTGGCCGGCGAGGAGTTCGCGGACGGCGAGGTCCTGCTCGGGGCCGGAGAGCAGCCGGAGGGGTTCGGCGAAGAGGTCGGCGTCCTGGTGGGACCGGAGGAGCGCGTAGCAGTACGAGTGGAAGGTGGTGGCCTGGGGCGGGCGGCGGCCGCCGAGCCGGCCGGCCATCCGGTCGCGGAGTTCGACGGCGGCCTTGCGGCTGAAGGTGAGGACGAGGATCCGCTCGGGGTCGGCGCCGCGTTCCACTCGGGCGGCGACCGCCTCCACCAGCGTCGTCGTCTTGCCGGTGCCGGGTCCGGCGAGGACGAGGAGCGGCCCCCGGTCGTGCTCAACCACCGCCCGCTGGGCTGCGTCCAGCTGAGGGGGGTCCACCGGGGCCGGGGCCGTGCGCACCAGCCGGTACGCGCCGGGGGTCCGCTGCCGGCCCGCGCCCGGGTACGGCTGTCCCTGGTGCGGCGGCGTTGGCCGGGTGGTGGAGGAGGAGCTCACGTGGTTGGCCGGTCCTGGTCGGTGGTGATGCGGTGCCGGTGCCGCGGGTGGTGCCGGTGACGGCGGAGGCACGGAGGGGGGTACGGGCTCCGGCACGCGCGCGTACCGGTGTCCGCGCCCGTGCCCGGGTCCGTACCGCCGTCCCTGTCTCCGCCGGGTCCGGCGCCGGGTGCGGCACGCCCGCCGACGTTACGCGAAACCGGGCGGCCGCGGGCCCCGCTCGCCGGGACCGGGCGGCCGGGGACCCGGCCGGAGCGGGGGCGGGGCGGGGCGGTGTGAGATCCCGCACGCCGGGTGTCGTCGCCGTGCCGCGCGGCTCATTCCGCTTCGCGGGCACCGCCGTCGCCGCCGGTGCCGGGGGTGCCGTCCCATCGGGCCCGGCGCATGTCGATCCTCGGGAGGTGCCCCTCGGCGGCCGGGCCGCGCTCGCGCAGCGGGGTGCCCTCGGCGCGGTAGTGGCCGAGGGCGCGCAGCTCGTGGCCGGGCAGCAGGGTGCCGTCGGCGCGGACGACCCGCCACCACGGGGCGGAGCCGCCGTAGAGGGCCATGACCCGGCCGACCTGGCGGGGGCCGCCCTCGCCGAGCCATTCGGCGACGTCGCCGTAGGTCATCACCCGGCCCGGCGGGATGCGGTCGGCGACGTCGAGCACCGCCTCGGCGTACGGGGGCAGCTCGCCCCCCGGTGCGGAGTCGTCCGCTCCGCTCGCTCCGGTCCGTCCCACGGGTCCCTCCAGGCTCATCCGGCTCATCCTGCCTCACCCCACCGACATGGCCCTGATGCCTCCGCCGGGCGGCTCTTCGTGCCACCATCGTCCGGGCGGTGACCGGTGATACGAGATCAACAGCGACATACACAGACAGAGCCAGCGGAACCAGCGGAGCCGACGGAGCTGGCGAATCCGACGGATCTGGCAGAGCAGACAGAACCGATAAAAGCGCACGCAGAGATGGACATGGTGATGGGTCAGGACACTCAGCCTCCCGGTGAGGCCCGGCCCGACGTGCCCGAGCGGGTGTCGGGCGACGAGCCGCTGCTCGCCGCCCGTGTCCACCGGCCCTCCGACCTCATGCGCCTGCTGGCCGGGGTGCTCGCCATCGCCCTCGTCCTCGCCATCTCCGCCTTCGCCCACGGCACCACGTCCGGCCTGGAGCAGGACATCAACAAGGGGGCGGTCGGCGCCCCCGACGTCTTCGTCAAGATCGCCGGGCTCGTCTCGTCGATCGCGATCCTGGTCCTGCCGGTCGCCTTCGCCATCGAACGCCTGGTGAAACGGGACGGGCTGCGGATCGCCGACGGCGTGCTCGCGGCCGTCCTCGCCCACGGCGTGACCCTCGCGATCGACCTGTGGGTGGCGAAGGCCGCGCCGGACACGATCCAGGACGCGCTGACCCAGCCGGCGAGCGGCGGCGGGCTGACCGATCCGGTGCACAACTACCTCGCGCCGGTGATCGCGTACATGACGGCCGTCGGCATGGCCCGCAGACCGCGCTGGCGGTTCTCGCTCTGGGCGGTGCTGCTCCTCGACGCCCTCACCATGCTGGTGGCGGGCTACACCACCGCCTTCTCGATCATCCTCACCGTCCTGATCGGCTGGACGGTGGCGTACGGCACGCTGTACGCGGTCGGCTCCCCGAACGTGCGGCCGACCGGCCAGACCCTCCTCGCCGGACTGCGCCGGGTCGGTTTCCGGCCGGTGACGGCGCTGCGCGCGGAGGAGGGGCCGGAGACCACGGAGAGCGGGGACCGGGGCCGCCGGTACCTGGTGACCCTGGAGTCGGGGCCGCCGCTGGACGTCACGGTCGTCGACCGGGAGCAGCAGGCGCACGGCTTCTTCTACCGGCTGTGGCGGCGGATCACCCTGCGGACGGTGACCACCCGCCGGTCGATCGTCTCGCTGCGGCAGGCGCTGGAGCAGGAGGCGCTGCTCGCGTACGCGGCGATCGCGGCCGGGGCGAACGCGCCGAAGCTGATCGCCACCTCGGAGCTGGGCCCGGACGCGGTGATGCTCGTGTACGAGCACATCGGCGGGCGGAGCCTGGACTCGCTGGACGACTCCGAGATCACCGACGAGCTGGTGCGGAGCGCGTGGCGGCAGGTGAAGGCGTTGCAGTCGCGCCGGATCGCGCACCGCCGGCTGTCGGGGGACGCGATCCTGGTGGATCGTTCCGGCAGGGTGTTCCTGACGGATCTGCGCGGCGGTGAGATCGCGGCCGGCGATCTGGTGCTGCGGATGGACATCGCCCAGTTCCTGACGACCCTGGGCCTGCGGGTCGGGGCGGAGCGGACGGTGGCGGCGGCGGTGGAGGTGCTGGGGCCGGACGCGGTGGCGGACTGCCTGCCGCTGCTCCAGCCGATCGCGCTGAGCCGGTCGACCCGCGCCACCCTGCGGAGGCTGGCCCGGGAGCGTTCGCAGCGGGAGCGGGAGGCGGTCCTCGCGGCCTCGGAGGCGGCGAAGCGGGAGCGGGAGCTCGCCAAGGCGGCGGCGCACGCGGGGCGGCCCGCGCCCGGCGCCGATCCGAAGGCCGAGAAGGCCGAGAAGAAGGCGGACAAGAAGGCGGAGAAGCGGGCACTCGACGAGGCCCTGGACGAGGCCCGCGAGGAGGACCTGCTGGCGCAGATCCGCCGGCAGGTGCTGCTGATCCGGCCGCAGGCTCCGGTGGAGCCGGTGCGGCTGGAGCGGATCAAGCCGCGGACGCTGATCTCGATGATCGCGGGCGCGGTCGCCGCGTACTTCCTGCTGTCGCAGATCGCCCGGACGCCGCTGTCCACGGTCAGCCAGGCGGACTGGCGGTGGGTGGCGGCGGCGGTGCTGTTCTCGGCGGTCAGCTACGTGGCCGCGGCGATGAGCCTGCTCGGTTTCGTGCCGGAGCGGGTGGGGTTCTGGCGGACGGTGGTCGCGCAGGTCGCCGGCTCGTTCGTGAAGATCGTCGCCCCGGCGGCGGTCGGCGGCGTCGCCCTGAACACCCGTTTCCTCCAGCGCTCGGGCGTGCGCCCGGGGCTCGCGGTGGCGAGCGTCGGCGCCTCGCAGCTCTTCGGGCTGGGGGCGCACATCCTGCTGCTGCTCCTGTTCGGCTACCTGACGGGGACGGAGAAGTCGCAGTCGTTCACGCCGTCGAGGACGGTCATCGCGGGTCTGCTGACGGTCGCCGTGCTGGTGCTGGTGATGACGGCGATCCCCTTCATGCGGAAGTTCGTCTCGACCCGGCTGCGGTCGCTCTTCGCGGGCGTGGTGCCGCGCATGCTGGACGTGCTCCAGCGGCCGCTGAAGCTGGTCACCGGCCTCGGCGGGATGCTGCTGCTGACCGGCGCGTTCGTCCTCTGCCTGGACGCGTCGATCCGCGCCTTCGGGCACGGGAACGCGTCGATCAGCTACGCGAGCGTGGCCGTGGTCTTCCTCGCGGGCAACGCGCTCGGTTCGGCGGCCCCGACGCCCGGCGGCGTCGGCGCGGTCGAGGGCGCGCTGATCGGCGGTCTCATCGCGGTGGGCCTGCCCATCGACGTCGCCACCCCGGCGGTCCTCCTCTACCGCCTGCTGACGCTGTGGCTGCCGGTCCTGCCCGGCTGGATCTGCTTCAACTGGCTGACGCGGCAGGAGGCGCTGTAGTCCCTCCCCGGGCGCGGCGGACGGCGAAGGGGGCGGCCGGCCAGGGGTCCGGCGGGGCGGCCGCGAACAGGACGGGGGCGCGGCGGCCCGCGCGGCGACGGGCCCGCGGACGGCCGAGTCGGCGGCGGGGACGGTAACGGGGCCGGGGCCGGGGACGGGCGGGGTCCGAGGGGATCCTCCGGACCGGCTCCGGAGGCGTCCGACACCCGCTTGGGGGTGCGTCACGGGCGCGGCCGGGCGGGGCGGCGGAGCATGGGGGCATGCCGATCTCCGCCGCCCAGCGCGCCGCCGTCCTCGCCGTCTCCGCCGTCCTGTGCCTGACCGGCTGCTCGGACGACTCCGGCGACGGGTCGTCCGCGGCCACCCGCCCCGCCGGCACCGGCGGCCTGTCGGAGCTGACGGAGCAGCAGCTGGAGTGGGACACCTGCCCGCCGCCGTCCCCGGCGGAGGGCGGCGGCGCCGCGCCGACCCCGCTGCCCGGCGGCACGGCCTGGGAATGCGCCTTCCTGCGGACCCCGCTGGACTGGTCCCAGCCGCAGGGCGAGGTGATCGAACTGGCCCTGATCCGGGCGAGGGCCAGGGACAACGCCCGCCGCATCGGCTCCCTGGTCTTCAACTTCGGCGGCCCCGGCGGCTCCGGCGTCACCGGCCTGCCCGGCTTCGCCGCCGACTACGAGAGCCTGCGCTCCCGCTACGACCTGGTCTCCTTCGACCCGCGCGGGGTGGGCCGCAGCGAGCCCGTGGAGTGCGCGACGGACAAGGAGCTGGACGCGTACTACGCGCTGGACTTCACCCCCGACGACCAGGCCGAGGAGCGGACGCTGTCCGACGCGCAGAAGAAGTACGCGGCGGGCTGCGAGAAGGACGCCGGCAAGGTCCTCCCGCACGTCGGCACGGAGGACGCGGCCCGGGACATGGACCTGCTGCGCCAGGTCCTCGGCGACGACAAGCTGCACTACTTCGGGATCTCGTACGGCACCGAGCTCGGCGGCGTCTACGCCCACCTCTTCCCGGAGCGGGTGGGCCGGGCCGTCTTCGACGCGGTCGTGGACCCGGACGCGGGCGTCGAGGAGGGCGCCCTCGGCCAGGCGAAGGGCTTCCAGCTCGCGCTGGACAACTTCGCGCAGGACTGCGTGGACCGGGGCGACGAGTGCGCGCTGCCGGGTACGACGGTCGCCGAGATCGAGAAGGACGTGACCGACCTCCTGGCCCGGCTCGACAAGGAGCCGATCGCCGGCATCGGCAGCCGGAAGCTGACGCAGACCCAGGCCACCAACGGCATCGCCCAGTCGCTGTACTCGAAGGAGTTCTGGCCCTACCTGGAGCAGGGCCTGGAGGCCGCGGACGGCGGCGACGGCGCCCTCCTCCTCGCCCTCTCCGACTCCATGAACGGGCGCGGCGAGAACGGCAGTTACAGCAACATCCAGGCCGCCAACGCCGCCATCAACTGCGTGGACTTCAAGGAGCGCTACACCCTCGGCCAGGCCAAGGAGCGGCTGCCGCAGTTCCGCGAGGCGTCCCCGGTCTTCGGCGACTTCATGGGCTGGGCCCTCTCCAGCTGCTCGCAGTGGCCGGTGTCCGGCCTCTGGGAGCACCCGGACGTCTCCGCGCCCGGCGCGGCGCCGATCCTGGTGATCGGCAACACCGGTGACCCGGCGACCCCGTACGAGGGCGCCCGCGCGATGGTGAAGGCGCTCGGCAAGGGCGTCGGCGTGGAGCTGACGTACGAGGGCGAGGGCCACGGCGCGTACAACGGCGGCAGCGCCTGCGTGAAGAAGGCCGTCGACGGCTACCTCCTGAACGGCAGGGTCCCCGCCTCCGGGACCGTCTGCAAGTGACCGCGCCCCGGCCCCCTAGGATGACGGCCGGTCTCGCTCCCGGGGGGTTCCCATGTCCATACGCCGGCGCCTGACGGCCCTCGCCGTCGGCGGAGTGCTGGTCACCGGCTGCACGGGGACGGGCGCGCCGTCCCCCTCCCCCACCGCCGCCGCCACGCCGCCGGTCTCCGACGCGAAGCCCTCCGGCCTTCCCGCCGCCCTCACCGGGCAGCGGCCCGACTGGAAGCCGTGCGAGGGGGCCGGCGACGAGTGGCGCTGCGCCACCGTGAAGGTGCCGCTGGACCACGCGGAGCCGGCGGGCGCCACGCTGCCGGTCGCCCTGATCCGCAAGGAGGCGACCGACCGCGAGGGCCGGATCGGTTCGCTCCTCTTCAACTTCGGCGGGCCCGGCGCCTCCGGGGTGGAGATGCTGCCGCAGCTCGCCGGGGAGTACGCCGCGCTGGGCGAGCGGTACGACCTGGTGGGCTTCGACCCGCGCGGGGTGGGCCGCAGCTCCGGCGTCGTCTGCCGCACCGACGCCGAGCAGGCCGCCGCCGAGGCCCGCGTCGACCCCACCCCGGACACGCCCGCCGAGGAGGCCGCCTACCTGAAGGACGCGGCGGACTTCGGCGCCGGCTGCGCCCGCCGCTCCGGCACGGTGATCCCGCACACCACCACCTCGGCGACCGCCCGCGACCTGGACCTGATCCGGCGGGTCCTCGGCGACGAGAAGCTGCACTACTTCGGGATCTCGTACGGCACCCAGCTCGGCGGCGCCTACGCCCACCTCTTCCCCGGGAACGTGGGCCGGCTGGTCCTGGACGCGGTGGTCGACCCGACCGCCGACGCCACGGGCCACGCCCGGCACCAGACGGTCGGCTTCCAGCGGGCCCTGGACAACTACCTGAAGAGCACCGGTCAGAGCCCGGCGGCCGGCACCGAGCGGATCACCCGGCTGCTCGCGGGGCTCGACGAGAAGCCCCTGGAGGCCGGCGGCCGGCGCCTCACCGAGGGCCTGGCGCTCACCGGCATCGCGGTGACCCTCTACGCGGAGTCGGGATGGCCGCTGCTCACCGAGGCCCTGGCGGCCGCCGAGGCCGGGAACGGCGCCCCGCTGCTGCGGCTCGCCGACGTCTACAACGACCGGGACGAGCAGGGACGTTACGCCACCCAGTCGCACTCCCAGCGGGCGATCTCCTGCGCCGACTCCAGCGCGCGCCCGACCGCCGCGGAGGCGAAGGCGCTGCTGCCGGAGTTCCGCCGCCTCTCCCCGGTCTTCGGCGCCTTCCTCGCCTGGGACACGGCCGGCTGGTGCGCCGGCTGGCCGGTGGCGGGCGAGGCGAGGACCCCGGAGGCGTCCGCCCCGGGCGCGGCCCCGGTCCTGGTCGTGGGCACGACGGGCGACCCGGCGACCCCGTACGAGGGCGCGGAGCGGATGGCGGAGGAGCTGGGCGAGGGCGTCGGGATCCTGGTCACCAACAAGGGCGAGGGGCACGGCGCGTACGGCACCTCGGCGTGCGTGACGCGGACGGTCGACGCGTACCTGCTGGACGGGAAGGTGCCCGCGTACGGCACGACCTGCGGGTGACGCCGGACGCGCGCGAGGCCCCGGACCGGTGCGCGGTCCGGGGCCTCGCGTCGGGGCCGGCTAGTAGACCGGCTTCTCGGGCTCGATCTGGTGGACCCAGCCGATCACGCCGCCGCCGACGTGCACGGCGTCCGCGAAGCCCGCGGACTTGAGCACGGCGAGGACTTCCGCACTGCGGACACCCGTCTTGCAGTGCAGGACGATCTTCTTGTCCTGCGGGAGGTCCTGGAGGGCGCTGCCCATCAGGAACTCGTTCTTCGGGATCAGACGGGCGCCGGGGATGGAGACGATCTCGTACTCGTTCGGCTCGCGGACGTCGATGATGTCGATGTTCTCGCCGTCGTCGATCCACTCCTTGAGCTGCTTGGGAGTGATCGTCGCGCCGGCCGCCGCCTCCTGGGCCTCCTCGGACACGACGCCGCAGAAGGCCTCGTAGTCGATGAGCTCGGTGACGGTCGGGTTCTCGCCGCAGACCGCGCAGTTGGGGTCCTTGCGGACCTTCACCTGGCGGTACTGCATCTCCAGGGCGTCGTAGATCATCAGGCGGCCGACCAGCGGCTCGCCGATGCCCGCGAGGAGCTTGATGGCCTCGTTGACCTGGATGGAGCCGATGGACGCGCAGAGCACGCCCAGGACGCCGCCCTCGGCGCAGGAGGGGACCATGCCCGGCGGCGGGGGCTCCGGGTAGAGGCAGCGGTAGCAGGGACCGTGCTCGGACCAGAAGACGGAGGCCTGGCCGTCGAAGCGGTAGATCGAGCCCCAGACGTACGGCTTGTTCAGCAGCACGCAGGCGTCGTTCACCAGGTAGCGGGTGGCGAAGTTGTCGGTGCCGTCGACGATCAGGTCGTACTGGCTGAAGATGTCCATCACGTTGTCGGCCTCGAGCCGCTCCTCGTGCAGGACCACGTTCACGTACGGGTTGATGCCGAGCACGCTGTCGCGCGCCGACTCCGCCTTGGAGCGGCCGATGTCGGCCTGGCTGTGGATGATCTGGCGCTGGAGGTTCGACTCGTCGACCTCGTCGAACTCCACGATGCCGAGCGTGCCGACACCGGCCGCGGCCAGGTACATGAGGGCCGGCGAGCCGAGGCCGCCGGCGCCCACGGCCAGCACCTTGGCGTTCTTCAGCCGCTTCTGCCCGTCCATGCCCACGTCGGGGATGATCAGGTGGCGGGAGTACCTGCGGACCTCGTCTACGGTGAGCTCGGCAGCCGGCTCGACCAGGGGTGGCAGCGACACGGGGACTCCGTTGGTCGGTATGTCAGTACGGTTGTTCTCCCCGTAACACTGCCACGCCCCTTCTCATTCCGAGACACCCGGTCCGATACGCGAGACGATTTCGTCCCAGTAGCCGGGCAGCGAGTGAAATGGCGCACTTTGTCCCCGGCCCCCGGGGCCCGGGGTGCGGTCGGTGAAGAAGATCGTCCCCGCGCCCTGCCAGCGGGCGATCCGCAGCGCCTCGTCGAGGTGGGTGCGCGGCACCCCGTGGACGAAGTGCGCGAACTTCCCCTCCGGGTAGTCCGCCGTCCACTCGGCCACCTGTGACCAGCGGTACTCCGCCCAGGCGCCGGAGAAGGTCACCAGCTGGTCCGCCGCCTCCGCGTAGCCGGGGTACGGATGGCCGCCGTGGCCGAGGACGAGGTGGGCGTCGCCGCCGAGGAGGGCCGACAGGGTCGTGGTGACCCTTCTCACCCCGGCCAGGTCCGTCCGGTCCGTGGGACAGCGGTCCAGATAGAAGCCGCCCACCCGGTACCAGTCGACGAACCGCTGGGCCTGCGAGACCAGCTCGCCGAAGGGCCGCGAGCCGTGCGCGAGGTCCAGGTGCCCGAGGACCCGCACGCCGGCGTTCCGCAGCCGGCCCGCGGTCTCCAGGCAGTGCGGGTCGGGGCGGCTGCCGGGGCCGTCGGAGACGTTGAGCACCGCCCAGTGCACGGGCGTCCCGGGGCGGGTCAGTTCGGCCCACTCGACCGGGGCGAGCAGCGGGTGGGCGTAGCCGGGGGCGCCCACGCCGAGCGCCCGGACCGTCCCGGCCGTGGTGCCGGTGCGCGTCAGATGCGACACGCCGCCTCCATCCAGATGTCGGCGAGCGACTCCTCCAGGTTGATGCGGGGGCGCCAGCCGAGCCGGTCGCGGGCGGTGCGGACGTCGGCCTGCTGCCAGGGTCCGCAGCCGTCGGGGTACGGGAACGGGGCGGCGGCCAGCTGTTCGGCGATGGTCGCCTCGGTGCGCGGGGCGCCGATGACGGGCCGCTGCGGGATGCCGTGCGGGCCGTCGACCTCGTGGAGGTTGCCCGCGTAGCCGGCGACCCGGGCGAGGACGGCGGCGGCGTCGCGGAGCCGGACGGCCCGGCCGGTGCCGATGTTGACGACGCCCTGGGCGGCGGAGAGGGAGGCGGCGTGCACGGCCCGGGCCACGTCCCGGACGTCCACGAAGTCCCGCTGCACGCCGAGGCCGCTGAGCTTGAGCTCGCCGTCGCCGGCCTGCATGGCCCGGCGCATCGCCTCGGCGAGCCGGCCGAGCGGGGAGCCGGCCGGGGTGCCGGGGCCGACCGGGGAGAAGACCCGCAGGACGACCGCGTCGAGGCCGGAGCCGAGGACGAGTTCGGTGGCGGCGAGCTTGGAGACGCCGTACGGGCCGCCGGGGCGCGGCACGGCGTCCTCGGCGGTGGAGGAGCCGGGCTGGCTGGGCCCGTACTCGGAGGCGCAGCCGACCTGGACGAGCCGGGCGCCGCAGCCGCTGCGGCGCAGGGCCTCGCAGACGGTGGCGACGGCGACGGTGTTGTGCCGGGTCAGTTCGCGGGCCCCGCCGCGGGTGGCGCCCGCGCAGTTGACGACCACGCCGGGGTGGACGGCGTCGAGGAAGCGGGTGAGCGCGCCGGGGCTGCCGGTGGCGAGGTCGAAGCGGACGTCGGCGTCGTCGCCGCGGCCGAGGGCGGTGAGGTGGACCGCCGGGTCGGCGAGCAGCCGGTCGGCGACGAAGCGGCCGATGAAGCCGTTGGCTCCGAGCAGTAGCACCCTCATCGTGCGGCCCCTTCGTGCCGACCGGCCGGTGCTGGGGAGGGAGGGGTCATGGTCTTGGTTCTCCTTGAGGGTGGTGAGTCGGGGTCCGGGCGCCCGCGGCGTCGGCTCCGCGGGTGTCCCGGGGTCAGGGGGTGGTGTGGGCCGAGGCCCGGGCGAGGGCGCCGGTGGCGTGGGCCAGCAGGCCGAGCGCGGCGGCGCCGCAGGCGAGGGCGGGGAGGGCGCCGGTCCCCCAGGCCGCGACGGCGGTCCGTACGGGGACGGCGAGCGCGTCGAAGCCGGGGAGCGGCAGCCGGGCGGCCAGCACGCTCGCGAGGCCGAGGGCTTCGGCGGCGCAGGCGGCGGCGAGGGCGGCGGACGCGGTCCCGGGGTGTCCGTGGACCGCGAGCAGCCGGGCGAGGAGGAGCAGGGTGCCGAGGGCGAGCGCGCCGGCGGTGGGGCCGGTGGGCGCGAGCAGGGCGGTGAGGGCGGCGAGGTGGAGGAGGACGGCGGCGAGGAGCCACGCGCGGGTGCCGGCGGCGAAGTCGGCGAGGCCGCGGCCGGTGGCGATGCGGCGGCGGGCCCGGTCGGCGAAGAGGTGGGCGCACCAGGCGGCGGGCGCGACGGCGAGCGCGAGCCCGAGGAGCGGGGCGGGGTCGAGGGCCCAGCCGCCGTCGGGCCCGCCGGCGAGCACCTGCGCGAGGAGGCCGTCGCCGGCGACGGCGTACGCGAGGAGCCACAGCGTCCACAGCCGGGCGGCGGGCGCGGCGGCGGGGGCGTGGAGGGGTCCGCGCCGGACGGCGAGGACGAGCGCGCCGGCGAGTCCGAGCGCTCCGGCGGTCCCGGCGGCGAGCCGGGCGGCCCCGTCGAGGTGGAGGAGGGCGGGCACGAGGAGGGCGGCGGCGGCTCCGGGGGCGAGCGCGGCGAGCGCCCACGGGGCGCGGGGGCCGGGGTCCTCCTCGACGGGCGCGGGCTCCAGGTGGGCGCGGGGCACGCGCGCGTACAGCTCCTCGGCGAGGGAGAAGACGTCCCGGTGCCGGTAGCGGGCGGCGGTGCGGTCGGTGAAGCCCCGCGCTTCGAGCCCGGCGGCGATCTCCAGCGGGTCGACGGCGCGGGCGCACAGCTCCCGGTGCCGGTGCATCAGCACCTTGACGGGGTCGCCGCCGCGCCGCGCCTTCGTGACGGGCGCGGCGTCGGCCCCGGCGACGGAGGCGGCGGCGGGCGGCTCCCCCCAGGCGGCGCCGGGCCCGGGGGCGACGGGCCCGTCGGGGAGCGGGGCCGGCCCGGACACGGCCGGTTCGGGTACGGACTCCGCCCCGGGCGCGGCCGGTTCGGGCACGGCCGGTTCGGACGCGGCCTCCGATGCGGGCTCGTCGTCCGGCGCGAGCGCGGCGTCCTGTACGGGCTCGTCGTCCTGTGCGGGCGCGTCGCCGGCGGGGGGGTCGGCGGGCGTCGGGCGGGGCGGGCCGAAGGCGGAGAGGAGGTCGTCCAGGGCGGTGGCGCCGAGGGCGGGGGCCGGGGGCCCGGGCCGGGGGTCCGCGTGGAGGTCGAGGGTGGGGAGCGGGCCCGCGGGCCCCGGGGCTATGGGGGCGGGGGCGGGTTCGGCGTCCACCGCGGGGGCGCCGAGGAGTGCCTCGGAGCGGGCGTCCCAGGCTCCGGGACTCGTCGGGGCGGCGGGGCCGCGCATGGGGGTGCCTCCTTCAGGCATCGGGGGCTCCTGTGCCCGCGGGGACGGCCTTCGGCGCCCAGCCGCCGGGGAGGTGCGTCTCGGCGGGGTGGGCGAAGGGCACGTCGGACCCGGTGTGGTGGCGTACCGGCGCGTGGGAGAGGAGTTCCAGGTAGAGGGAGCGGAACGCGGCGAGGTTCTGCTCGACGGTGAAGAGTTCGAGCGCGCGGGCGCGGGCGGCCGCGCCGAGCCGATGGCGGCGCTCGGGGTCGCGCAGCAGCGCGAGGCAGGCGTCGGCGAGCGCCCGGGGGTTGCGCGGGGGCACGACGAGCCCGGTGCCGCCGATGATCTCGACGACCGCGCCGACGTCGGTGGAGACGGTGGCGCGGGCGCAGAACATGGCCTCGACGAGGCTGGCGGGGAAGCCTTCGACGGTGCTGGAGAGGACGACGACGGCGGCGGAGGCGTAGACGTCCTCCAGGGTGGGGGCCTCGGGGCCGCCGAGCTCCTCGAAGGAGACGGGGTTCTCGCCGACGGCGTGGGCGCCGGCGGCCTCGTCGGGGAAGAGCTGGGCGGCGAGCGCGGCGCACTGCGCGAGGTAGGCGCAGGGGGCGGCGCCCCGGTCGGGTTCGCCGTCGGCGGCGGGGACGGAGACGATCCGCAGCCGGGTGCCGGGCTGCCGGGCGCGGAGTTCGGCGAAGGCGTGGAGGAGGGCGACGAGGTCCTTGGCGGGTTCGACGCGGCCGATCCAGACGAGGGTGCCGGGCTCGCCGCTCGTCTCGTCCTCGCCGACCTCGGCGAAGCGCTCGGCGGGCATGCCCGGGTGGACGGTGCGGACGCGGTCCCGGTCGGCGCCGAGCTTCTCCTGCCAGCGGCGGGCGTGGGCGTTGCCGGGGGTGAGGAGCGCGGCCTGACGGTACGTCTCGCCGGCGAGGCGGCCGTGGAGGGCGGCGAGCAGGGTGCGCAGGGCGGTGGAGCGGCCGGCGGTGGGGCCGAGGTAGTGGGCGCGCAGTCCGACGCCGTACTCGGTGACGAGGAGGGGGGTGCCGAAGAAGCGTTTGGCCAGGAGGCCGGGGAGGGCGACGGTCCCGCCGGCGGTGGCGTGGCAGAGGTCGGCGGCGCCGAGGGTGGTCTCGTCGTACCAGTCGAGGGAGAGGGGGCGCAGGGCCCGCTCCAGGTGGTCGGCGAAGGCGAGGTGGTCGCGGAGTCCGGCCGCGGCGGCGGCGCGGCGGGCGCCGGGGGCGCGGCAGGCGGACTCCAGGAGGCGGACGGCGTCGTCGGAGCGGAGGGCGCCGGGGAGGCCGCCGCTGTCGCGGGCGAGGTCGGCGAGGGCGCCGAGGCCGGCGGAGAAGGCGTGCGCGGGGCCGTCGCCGGGGGCGTGTCCGGCGTCGTCCTCGGCGGTGAGGCCGGTGGCGAGGGCGTGGAAGCCCTCGGCGAAGCGGCGGCGGTCGCGGCGGCCGTAGGCGCGGCGGCCGGCGCGCTCGGGCGGCCCGGCGGGGAGGGCGCCCTCGCCGGTGGCGGGCACGGGCCGGGTGTGGGGAGGCAGCGGGACGCCGGGGAGGGGGCCGCCGACGGCGTAGAGGTCGAAGTCGTGGGGGGCGAGGCCGCGGACGAGCCGCTGCCACCAGGCCCCGGTGTCACCGGTGGCGCACGGGGTGCCACCCTCCGTGAGCAGTCCGATCCGCACGAGCACACACCCCCGGTCTCCCTTGACGGCGCCCGCCGTTCCCGTCGGTGGCGCGCGGCTGTTCTCCCTCGGCGGGACCCCTCGACGGGAATCCCGCGGCGGGAAGAACGTAAGCGCAGGGACCGGTGGCACGACGGACGGTTGTCCGTCGCACCACCGGAAGGGGTGAATGCACGTAACTTTCCCAGTCCGGTCGCGTTCCGTCGCGGTACGCGCCGACGGCGTCACGGAGGGTCAGATTCCGGTGGGCGCGGGCCCTTCGGCCGCGACCGCCGCGGGGCGGCGCGGAAGAGCGGGAAGAGCGGGCGGAAAAGGCCCGCCCGCGTGAACTTCACCGGGGGAAAAGGGAATTCCGCGGGTGACGGGAATGCGCCGGAGGACGGAGCGGGCGCGCGTCCGCGGGAAATGCGGGCGCGCCCGGAAAAGGGAGGAGTCGCCGGGGCGCACCCGAAAGGCACCCGGAACGAAAAGCGCCGGGGGATGCCGGCGACGGAGAACGCCGACGACGGGACGCCCGGTCGCACCGGGGGGAACCGGCGCGCCGGGGAACGGCGCGGCGCTCAACTCCCGGGGTGCACCCAGGGGTTGGGGCGGCAGCGGATGCCGTCGATCTCCAGGGACTTCGTCTGCTGCTGCATCACCGGCGCCAGGGCCCCCGGCGTGCGGCACGAGACGTGGTTGTGGCCGAGCCGGTGGCCGACCTCGTGGTTGATGAGCATCTGCCGGTAGGCGTGCATCGCCTTCGGCCCGAAGGTCTCCGAACCCCGCGCCCACCGGAAGGCGTTGATCATCACCCGCTCGGTGGAGGCCGAGTCGCAGGAGACGTTGTCGATGGTGGTGTCGAGGCCGGACTTGGCGCACCACGTGCCGGTGGTGCCGGGGCTGGCGAGGGTGATGACGAAGTCGGGCTGCCCGCTGGAGATCCGCTCGAAGGTCATGGCCCCCCGGCCGGCCCAGCTGCGCTTGTCGTTGAGGGTCTCCTGGACGGCCCGGGCGAAGAGCTTGGCGTCGAGGCCGAGGCCCTTCTCGACGTCCACGCGGTAGCGGTACTTCTGCCCCGTGCCGGGTGCCTTGTCGAGGCCGGGCACGGCCTCGAACTCGCCGGAGCCGGACAGCTTCGGGTCGATCGGGAACTGGCGGGTCATCAACTGCTCGTAGGTGGGCGCCGGGACACGCTTCACCGGCGCCGGGCTCGCCGGGGCGGCCCGCTCGTCGGAGCGGGAGGCGGAGTGGACCAGCTGGGTCGCGTTCGAGTGCGGGGGGCAGTCGGAGCTCGCCGCCCGTCTGCTGGCCGCGGACGCGGACCTGTCCGCCGCAGGCT
>NZ_JBEZUZ010000060.1:0-46767 GCF_040636735.1 Streptomyces sp. NPDC035033
CGGTTCCCCCCCCCCCGCCCTTCCGCGCGGGCACCCGGCCCGCCCGCCGGGGCCCGCGCCCCGGGCGGGGGCGCGGCCACCGGTGGTCCGGCGCGGGGCCGGTGCGCGGGTCAGTGCGCGGCCGAGTCCCAGTCCGGGCCGACGCCGACGGAGACGTCGAGCGGGGCGCGGAGGTCGGCGGCGGCGGACATCTGCTCGCGGACCAGGGCCTCGACCCGCTCGCGCTCGCCGGGGGCGATCTCCAGGACGATTTCGTCGTGGACCTGGAGGAGCATCCGGGAGGCGAGGCCGGCCTCGGTGAGGGCCCGGTCGACCTTGAGCATGGCGACCTTGACGATGTCGGCGGCGGTGCCCTGGATGGGGGCGTTGAGCGCCATCCGCTCGGCGGCCTCGCGGCGCTGGCGGTTGTCGCTGTTGAGGTCCGGCAGGTAGCGGCGGCGGCCGAGCATGGTCTCGGTGTAGCCGGTGGCGCGGGCCTCCTCGACGACCCGGTGCAGATAGTCCCGCACCCCGCCGAAGCGCTCGAAGTAGGTGTCCATCAGGACCCGGGCCTCGCCCGGGTCGATGCTCAGCTGCTGCGCGAGGCCGAAGGCGGAGAGGCCGTAGGCGAGGCCGTACGACATGGCCTTGATCTTGCGGCGCATCTCGGCGTCGACGGCGGACCGCTCGACGCCGAAGACCTGGGAGGCGACGGTGGTGTGCAGGTCCTCGCCGGAGGTGAAGGCCTCGATGAGGCCCTCGTCCTCGGAGAGGTGGGCCATGACGCGCAGCTCGATCTGGCTGTAGTCGGCGGTCATGAGGGACTCGAAGCCCTCGCCGACGACGAAGCCGTGCCGGATGGCGCGGCCCTCGTCCGTCCGCACCGGCACGTTCTGCAGGTTGGGGTCGGTGGAGGAGAGGCGGCCGGTGGCGGCGACGGTCTGGCTGAAGGTGGTGTGGATCCGGCCGTCGGCGGCGATCGTCTTGATCAGGCCCTCGACGGTGGAGCGGAGCCGGGCCTGCTCGCGGTGGCGGAGCATGATGACCGGCAGCTCGTGCTCGGTCTGGCCGGCCAGCCAGGCGAGCGCGTCGGCGTCGGTGGTGTAGCCGGTCTTGGTCTTCTTGGTCTTCGGGAGGTTGAGCTCGCCGAAGAAGACCTCCTGGAGCTGCTTGGGCGAGCCGAGGTTGAACTCGTGGCCGACGGAGGCGTGGGCCTCCTTGACGGCCTGCTGCACGGCCCCGGCGAACTGCTGCTCCATCGCCTCCAGGTGGTCGCGGTCGGCGGCGATGCCGTGCCGCTCCAGGCGGGCGAGGAGGACGGAGGTCGGCAGCTCCACGTCGTACAGCAGGTCGCGGGCGCCGACCTCGTCGAGCCGGGCCTCGAAGGCGGTGCCGAGGTCGAGGACGGCGCGGGCCTGGGTCATCAGGGCCTCGGCCTCGGCGTGGTCCTCGGCGCCGAAGGCGAGCTGGCCCTCGGTGGCGGCGGCGGGGGCCAGCTCGCGGCCGAGGTACTCCAGGGAGAGGGCGTCCAGGGCGAAGGAGCGGCGGCCCGGCTTGACCAGGTACGCGGCGAGCGCGGTGTCCATGGTGACGCCGGCGACGGTCCAGCCGTGCTCGGGGAAGACCCGCATCGCGCCCTTGGCGTTGTGCAGGACCTTGGGGCGGTCCGGGTCGGAGATCCAGGCGGCCCAGGCCCGCTCGTCGGCCTCGTCGAGCTCGCTGGGGTCGAACCAGGCGGCCTCGCCGCCGGCGCCGGCCAGGGCGATCTCGGAGACGCTGCCGGTGCCCAGCGCCCAGGCGTCGACGGTGGCGACGCCGAGGGGCTGCTCGCCGTGGGCGGCGAGCCAGGGGGCGAGCTCGCCGGAGCCGAGGACGGTGAAGTCCAGCTCGACGCCGGGGGCGGGGGCCGGCCCGGCCTCCTCGGCGGAGCCGGGGTCGACGGCGAGGAGCCGCTCGCGCAGCGAGGGGTTGCGGATCTCCAGGGTGTCGAGGACGAGGGCGACGGCCTTGCGGTCGTACGGCTCGCGGGCCAGCTCGGCGACGGTCCTCGGCAGCTCGACGTCCCGGACCATCTCGGTGAGGACGCGGTTGAGCTTGACGGACTCCAGGTGGTCCCGGAAGTTCTGTCCGGCCTTGCCCTTGACCTCGTCGGCGCGCTCGACCAGCTCGGCGAAGGAGCCGAACTGGTTGATCCACTTGGCGGCGGTCTTCTCGCCGACGCCGGGGATGCCCGGGAGGTTGTCGGACGGGTCGCCGCGCAGGGCCGCGAAGTCGGGGTACTGGGAGGGGGTGAGGCCGTACTTCTCCTGGACCTTCTCCGGGGTGAAGCGGGTCAGCTCGGAGACGCCCTTGGTGGGGTAGAGCACGGTGGTGTGCTCGGTGACCAGCTGGAAGGAGTCCCGGTCGCCGGTGACGATGAGGACCTCGAAGCCCTCGGCCTCGGCCTGGGTGGCGAGGGTGGCGATGATGTCGTCGGCCTCGAAGCCGTCCACGGCGAACCGCGGCGCGTTCATGGCGTCGAGGAGCTCGCCGATCAGCTCGACCTGGCCCTTGAACTCGTCGGGGGTCTTGGAGCGGTTCGCCTTGTACTCGGGGAACTCCTGCGAGCGCCAGGTCTTGCGGGACACGTCGAAGGCCACGGCGAAGTGCGTGGGCGCCTCGTCGCGCAGGGTGTTCGCCAGCATCGACGCGAAGCCGTAGATCGCGTTCGTCGGCTGCCCGGTCGCGGTGGTGAAGTTCTCCGCGGGCAGCGCGAAGAAGGCCCGGTAGGCGAGCGAGTGCCCGTCCATGAGGAGCAGGCGGGGGCGGGTGTCTGCGGTGTTCTTCGATGCTGTCTCGGCCACGGGACGATCCTGCCACGGCCCGCTGACAATCCCGTCCACACCGGTCGGGGTGCCGGGCTGTCGGCGGCGCGTGACAGGATCGGAGACGTACGCCGCAGGATGATCGCTCAAGGGAGAGCGCGATGGTCAGCAAGCCGCCGGCCGGTGACCCGGTCCAGGACGCGCCGCAGGTCACACCGCCGCAGCACGCCGCCGCGGGCCTGCCCGCCATCGGACACACCCTCCGGATCGCGCAGGAGCAGATGGGGGCCGTGCGCACGGCCCGGACGCTGCTCAGGGTCAACCAGAAGGACGGCTTCGACTGCCCCGGCTGCGCCTGGCCGGAGGGCGACAAGCGGCACCTGGCGGAGTTCTGCGAGAACGGGGCGAAGGCGGTCGCCGAGGAGGCGACGCTGCGCCGGGTGACGCCGGAGTTCTTCGCCGCGCACCCGGTGGCGGAGCTGGCGGAGCGGAGCGGCTACTGGCTGGGGCAGCAGGGCCGGATCACCCAGCCGGTGTACCTGCCGGAGGGCGCCGACCGCTACGAGCCGGTGACCTGGGAGCGGGCCTTCGCGATCATCGCGGAGGAGCTGACCGCGCTCTCCTCCCCCGACGAGGCGCTCTTCTACACCTCGGGCCGCACCAGCAACGAGGCCGCGTTCCTGCTCCAGCTCTTCGCGCGCGAGTTCGGCACCAACAACCTGCCGGACTGTTCGAACATGTGCCACGAGTCCTCGGGTTCGGCGTTGACCGAGACGATCGGCGTCGGCAAGGGCAGCGTCTCCCTGGAGGACCTGCACCGGGCGGACCTGATCATCGTGGCGGGGCAGAACCCGGGCACGAACCATCCGCGGATGCTGTCGGCGCTGGAGAAGGCGAAGGCGGCCGGGGCGCGGATCATCTCGGTGAACCCGCTGCCGGAGGCGGGCCTGGAGCGGTTCAAGAACCCGCAGACCCCCCAGGGCATGCTGAAGGGGGCGGCGCTGACCGACCTCTTCCTCCAGATCCGGATCGGCGGCGACCAGGCCCTCTTCCGGCTGCTCAACAAGCTGGTCCTGGAGACCCCCGGAGCGGTCGACGAGGAGTTCGTACGGGAGCACACCCACGGCTTCGAGGAGTTCGCGGCGGCGGCCGGGGAGGCGGACTGGGAGGAGACCCTCGCGGCGACGGGGCTGTCCCGCGCGGAGATCGAGCGGGCCCTGGAGATGGTGCTGGCCTCGGAGCGGACGATCGTCTGCTGGGCGATGGGCCTGACCCAGCACAAGCACTCCGTGCCGACCATCCGCGAGGTGGTCAACCTGCTGCTGCTGCGGGGGAACATCGGCCGGCCGGGCGCGGGCGTGTGTCCGGTGCGCGGGCATTCGAACGTGCAGGGCGACCGGACGATGGGCATCTTCGAGCGTCCGGCGCCGGCCTTCCTGGACGCGCTGGACAAGGAGTTCGGGATCGTCTCCCCGCGCCACCACGGCTTCGACGTGGTGCGGTCGATCCGGGCGCTGCGGGACGGCGAGGCGAAGGTCTTCTTCGCGATGGGCGGGAACTTCGTCGGCGCGACCCCGGACACCGAGGTCACCGAGGCGGCGATGCGCAACGCCCGGCTGACCGTGCACGTGTCGACCAAGCTGAACCGCTCGCACGCGGTGACCGGCCGGCGGGCGCTGATCCTGCCGACGCTGGGGCGCACCGACAAGGACGTGCAGAAGAGCGGCCGCCAGTTCGTGACGGTCGAGGACTCGATGGGCCTGGTGCACGCCTCGCGCGGCAACCTGCCGCCGGCGAGCCCGCACCTGCTCTCCGAGCCGGCGATCGTGGCGCGGATGGCGCGGGCGGTGCTGGGCGAGGGGTCGCGGACGCCGTGGGAGGCGTTCGAGGCGGACTACGCGGCGGTGCGGGACCGGATCGCGCGCGTGGTGCCCGGTTTCGAGGACTTCAACGCCCGGCTGGCGGCGAACCCGGGCGGGTTCGCGCTGCCGCACGCGCCCCGGGACGAGCGGCGCTTCCCGACGAAGACCGGCAAGGCCAACTTCACGGCGGCCCCGGTGGAGTACCCGAGGGTGCCGGAGGGCCGGCTGCTCCTCCAGACGCTCCGCTCGCACGACCAGTACAACACCACGATCTACGGTCTGGACGACCGCTACCGGGGGATCCGGGGCGGCCGCCGGGTGGTGCTCGTGCACCCGGCGGACGCGGCGGCGCTCGGCTTCGCGGACGGGGCGTACGCGGATCTGGTGAGCGAGTGGACGGACGGCAGCGAGCGGCGGGCGCCCGGTTTCCGGGTGGTGCACTATCCGACGGCCCGGGGGTGCGCGGCGGCGTACTACCCGGAGACGAACGTGCTGGTCCCGCTGGAGTCGACGGCGGACGTCAGCAACACCCCCGCGAGCAAGTCCGTGATCGTGCGTCTGGAAGAATCGCCGCAGCCGTCCGTCTAAGCGCTTGCTCAGTCAGCGGGCCGGGCGGGAGGATCAGCCGTACGACGACGAACGGAGCCGGTTCATGGGTGAGCAGCAGCACGTGAAGTTCCCGCAGGAGGTCATCGACGAGTACGCCGCGCTCGGCGTGGATCTGCCGGCGCTCTTCTCGGCGGGGCACCTGGGGAACCGGATGGGCGTGCAGATCGTGGAGGCGTCGGCCGAGCGGGTCGTCGGCACCATGCCGGTGGAGGGCAACACCCAGCCGTACGGGCTGCTGCACGGCGGCGCCTCGGCGGTGCTGGCGGAGACCCTGGGCTCGGTGGGCTCGATGCTGCACGGCGGGGTGTCGAGGATCGCGGTCGGCGTGGACCTGAACTGCACCCATCACCGCGGGGTGCGCAGCGGTCTGGTGACCGGCGTGGCGACCCCGGTGCACCGCGGCCGGTCCACCGCCACGTACGAGATCGTCATCAGCGACGAGCAGGGGCGCCGGGTCTGCTCGGCGCGTCTGACCTGCATGCTGCGGGAGATCGGGCCGAAGGACGCGGACGTCCTGCCGGAGGCGGGGCGGGCGGACGGCTCCTGAGGCCGGCGCCCGGAGGAGCGGTCCACGGCGGAGGGGCGGTGCGCGCGGCGCGCACCGCCCCTCCGCCGCACCCGGGCCGGCTCCCGCTCCTCCACGCCCTCTTGCCCCGTACGGGCGCAGCCGCTTCACTGGCGGACCTCCCCCCACAGGAGAACACCCGTTCCGCTCACACACCGAGGGGTTCTTCGTGACCGCCGTTCGCACCACCTCCGCGCTGACCGCCGTCACCGCCGCGGCCTGCGCCGCCGTGATCGCCACCGCGATCCCGTCCGCCGCGATCAACTCGTACCACGCGACCCCCGCCCCCGAGCGCACCGAGGTCGGGGCGCTCGTCGCGACCTGGGACGCCGACGGCGACCCCGCGACGCCCGACCGGGTCGACTGGGTCTGCTCGGGCACCATGATCGACGCGGACACCTTCCTCACGGCCGCGCACTGCACGACGGACTGGCCGGAGAACGTCCGCTTCTACGTCTCGCTCGACCAGGACGTCCAGGGCGGCCTGGACCGGGCGGCCGCCGAGCACCCCGGGGACCCGGCCGCCGCGGCACGGAGCGTCGCCGTCGAGGGCACCGCCCGCAACCACCCCGGCTACCCGGGCCCGGCCTCCGACACCCACGACATCTCGGTGGTCGAGCTGCCCGCGGAGGAGGTCGCGGCCCGCTGGTCCTTCACCCCGGCCGCGCTGCCGGAGGCGGGGGCCCTCGACGCGCTCGGCCCCCGGGGGCTGAACGACGCCTCCTTCGTCGTGGCGGGGTACGGCACGCAGGAGGCCCGGCGGGGCCCGGGCGGGCACACCCACCCCGGCGGCGGCGTCCGGATGAAGGCCCCGGTCACGTTCGAGGCGCTGAACCCGGCCTGGGTGCGGCTCGGCATGACCGCCCCGCAGGGCAACGGCGGTGCCTGTTACGGGGATTCGGGCGGGCCGAACTTCGCCACGCTGAACGGCCGGTTCACCCTGGTGGCCACCACGATCACCGGCGACACTCCCTGTTACGCCACCAACGTGACGTACCGGCTGGACTCCGCCGGCGCCCGCGACTTCCTCCGGCCCTTCGTCCAACTTCCGTGACGCCTCGGCGACTTCGCCCGGCCGGGGCCGCGCTCGCCGCGGTCCTGGCCGGGTGCGTCCCGGTGCTCGTCACCGGGTGCGGCGCGCCGGAGGAGCCCGCGCCCCGCGCCGGCACGCCCGTCGACGTCTGCGCGAGCCTGGTCTCGTACTGGGTGCGGGAGGCCCTGGAGGGCAGTTCGTGGGCGGGGCTCGACTGGGAGCAGAAGGGGCTCTCCAACGAGCAGTACGAGATCCACGACGAGGTGCTCCAGGAGGCCAGGGCCGAGGAGCGGCGCGCGGGGCGCGCGGCGGCCTCCGCCCTCGCGGACCGGGAGGCGCGGCGGCGGTGCGAGGCCGCGGACGGGGCGACGGGCAGCTCCGAGAACTGGCGCCCGCCCGGCGGGGCGACCGCTCCGGGCGACGGATCTCGGCCAGAGTCCTGATCACTCTGCGTCACCTTCCCGCCGGGTGGCGGCGCGGCGCTCCGGTCGCCCGATCCGTCCGCTGGCGAAAGAGCGGGTGTCCGTTATCCGGACGCCTCCTCAAGGGGCCGTCAGGAGCATGATCCGCTCAAGCCCCTTAGCGGAACTGCGGGTTCTCAGCATGTGAACACCGCCCCGCCGACCGCTGTGCCCGGGTTTGCCCATCCGTTGCACACGGCATCCGCCCGTCGGCATAACAAGACAGTCACATCCTGACCTCGGCGCTCCCCGCCGCTCCCCACCTGCGCCTAGAGTCACGGCCAGTCACCGCGCCGCCGGGCGCTTCCACTGCACGGCCCTGCTCGACCCAGTACGGCCCGGCATCGAAAACGGCACCTCTCGCTCCACAGCTTCACGGCACCGCCTCAGCTGAGGGGGCCGCGCCAGGGAAAGGATTCTTCGTGCGACACCGTTCACTCATCATCCTCACCAGTGTGCTCACCACCGGTGCGCTCACCCTCACCGCTTGCGGTTCGCGCGACGACAAGGGCGGCTCCGGCGGTGGCGGCGACAACGCCGGCGGCAACGTCACGGTCGTCATCGGTGTCGACGCCCCGCTGACCGGCTCCCTCTCCGCCCTCGGCCAGGGCATCAAGAACTCCGTGGACCTCGCGGTCAAGACCGCGAACAAGAACAACGAGGTCCCCGGCGTCACGTTCAAGATCGAGGCCCTGGACGACCAGGCCGTCCCCGCCTCCGGCCAGGCCAACGCCACCAAGCTCGTCGGCAACAAGGACGTCCTCGGCGTCGTCGGCCCGCTGAACTCCGGCGTCTCCCAGCAGATGCAGGGCGTCTTCGCCGCCGCCAACCTGGCCCAGGTCTCCCCGGCCAACACCAACCCGGCGCTCAGCCAGGGCGACAACTGGGGCAAGGGCGAGTACAAGCGCCCCTTCAAGACCTACTTCCGCACCGCCGCCACCGACGTGGTCCAGGGCAAGTTCGCCGCCCAGTACCTCTTCAAGGACGCCGGCAAGAAGAAGGTCTTCGTCGTCGACGACAAGCAGACCTACGGCGCCGGCCTCGCCGCGATCTTCTCCGAGGAGTTCAAGCGCCTCGGCGGCCAGGTCGTCGAGACCGACCACGTCACCGTGAAGGAGACCGACTTCTCCTCCACCGCCGACAAGGTCAAGGCCTCCGGCGCCGACTCCGTCTACTTCGGCGGCCAGTACCCCGAGGGCGGTCTGCTCTCCGACCAGATCAAGAAGACCGGCGCCAAGATCCCCGTCATGGGCGGCGACGGCATCTACGACCCGGCCTTCATCAGCGCCTCCGCCGAGGCCAACGACGGTGACCTGGCCACCTCGATCGGCTACCCGGTCGAGAAGCTCGACACCGCCAAGAAGTTCATCGAGGACTACAACGCGGGCGGCTACAAGGACCCGTACGCGGCCTACGGCGGCTACTCCTACGACGCCGGCTGGGCGCTCATCCAGGCCGTCAAGTCCGTCGTCCAGGCCAACGGCGGCAAGCTCCCGAGCGACGCCCGCGCCAAGGTCACCGAGGCCCTGGGCAAGGTCTCCTTCGACGGTGTGACCGGCAAGGTCTCCTTCGACGAGTACGGCGACACCACCAACAAGCAGCTCACGGTCTACAAGGTCGAGGGCGGCAAGTGGGTCGACGTCAAGAGCGACACCTTCAACCAGTAATCCCCCCAGGCGCCCGCGAGGGAGCCCGCTCCACCTGAACCGAGCCGCGCGAGGGCGCAAACAGCGCCCTCGCGCGGAGTCTTATCCGACAAGCTCATCGGAGGCCTGCGGTGAACGAACTGCCGCAACAGCTGGCCAACGGCCTGGCCCTCGGTGCCCTCTATGGCCTCATCGCCATCGGGTACACCATGGTCTACGGCATCGTCCAGCTCATCAACTTCGCCCACGGCGAGATCTTCATGATCGGGGGCTTCGGTGCCCTCACCACCTACACCGCTCTGCCGAGCGGAACGTCCCTGCTGGTGGCGATACCGCTCATGATCGTCGGTGGCGCGATAGCCTCCGTGGCCGTCGCCACCGCCGCCGAGCGGTTCGCCTACCGTCCGCTGCGCAGCGCGCCCCGGCTTGCGCCGCTGATCACCGCGATCGGCCTGTCCATCGCGCTCCAGCAGCTGGTGTGGCAGTTCTACCCGGACGCCAAGAAGGCCGTGAGCTTCCCCGAGTTCACCGGCGAGGCGTTCAAGATCACCGAGAGCCTCTCGATCCAGCGCGCCGACGCCTTCGTGCTCGCCCTCGCCCCGCTCTGCATGCTCGCCCTCGGCCTCTTCGTCTCCAAGAGCCGCAGCGGCCGCGCCATGCAGGCCACCGCGCAGGACCCGGACACCGCGAAGCTGATGGGCATCAACACCGACCGCATCATCGTCATGGCCTTCGCCATCGGTGCCGCGTTCGCCGCCGTCGCCGCCGTCGCGTACGGCGTCGACAAGGGCCAGATCAACTTCGAGATGGGCTTCATCCTCGGCCTCAAGGCCTTCACCGCGGCCGTCCTCGGCGGCATCGGCAACATCTACGGCGCCATGGTCGGCGGCGTGGTCCTCGGCATCGCCGAGTCCCTCTCGATCGCCTACATCGCGGACATCCCCGGCATGCAGCAGCTCGGCGGCGGTGCCTGGTCCAACGTGTGGGCCTTCGTCCTCCTCATCCTCGTCCTCCTCGTGCGGCCCCAGGGCCTGCTCGGCGAGCGCGTCGCGGACAGGGCGTGAGCACCATGACCGACACCCTCAGCAAGAACACCCCGGCCGCGCGCCCCGCCGCCCTGCTCTGGACGGTCGTCGGCGGCAGCGTCGCCACCGTCGCCAGCGCCTTCCTCGCCTGGACGTGGACGACCGCCTTCCCCGGCAACCTCACGCTCTACGGCTACCCCGCCCCGCTCCAGCTGCTCACCCTCGTCGGGGCCGTCCTCACCGGTCTGCACGCGCTCTCCGCGCTCGGCGTCAAGGGCCTCGGCTGGCTGACCCCGGCCGGCGCCCGCAAGGCGCTGTGGATCCTCGCCCTCGGCACCTTCGCCACCACCCTCTTCACCGCGCTCGCGATCATCGTGGAGCTGGGCGCCCTGGTGGACCTGGAGCCCGGCGCCGGCGTGGCCGTCGTCGCCTCCGCGATCCCGGCGGTCGCCGCGTACAGGATCCCGGACGACACCCGCAAGGCGGCCCCCGCCAAGCGGCTGTCCTCCTGGGCCGAGATCCTGATCGTCGTCGCGGTCTTCGCGCTCGGCCTGTACGTCGTCACCTTCGGCATCGACACCGAGGACTCCGAGCCGCAGCTGTTCATCGCGTACCTGATCCTCGTCGGCTTCGCCGCCGCCGCCCTGATCAAGTCCGGTCTCCTCGCCCGGCTCTCGGACCTCACCGCGCGCAACCGCCAGGTGACGGTCACCGCCGGTCTCGTCGCGGCGATCGCGTTCCCGTTCATCCAGCAGAGCGGCGACACGTACACGCTGATCGCGGTCAACATCCTGATCTTCGCGACCGTCGCCCTCGGCCTGAACATCGTCGTCGGCCTCGCCGGTCTGCTCGACCTCGGTTACGTCGCCTTCCTCGGCGTCGGCGCCTACACGGCGGCCCTGGTCTCCGGCGCCACCTCCTCCGCCTTCGGCGTCCAGTTCCCCTTCTGGGCGGCGGCGCTCACCGGCATGGCGGCCTCGCTGGTCTTCGGCGTGGTCATCGGCGCCCCGACGCTGCGGCTGCGCGGCGACTACCTCGCCATCGTCACCCTCGGCTTCGGCGAGATCTTCCGGATCGCCATGGGCAACCTCGACGGCACCTCGGGCCCGCAGATCACCAACGGCCCGAACGGCATCCCGAACATCCCGCAGCTGGAGTTCTTCGGCTACAACTTCGGCGAGGCGCACACCGTCCTCGGCGTCGAGCTCGGCGCGTACGCCAACTACTACCTGCTGATGATCCTGGTCATGGCCCTGGTGATCATCGTCTTCGCCCGCGCCGCCAACAGCCGCATCGGCCGTGCCTGGGTCGCCATCCGCGAGGACGAGACCGCCGCCACCGCCATGGGCATCAACGGCTTCCGGGTCAAGCTGATCGCCTTCGCGCTCGGCGCCGCGCTCGCCGGCCTCGCCGGCACCGTCCAGGCGCACGTCAACACGACGGTCGTCCCCGAGAACTACGTCTTCGCCGGCCCCGTGCCGCCGAACTCCGCGTTCCTCCTCGCGGCCGTCATCCTGGGCGGCATGGGCACCATCAGCGGTCCGATCCTGGGCTCCGCGCTGCTCTTCCTGATCCCGGCCAAGCTGCAGTTCCTCCAGGACTACCAGCTGCTCGGCTTCGGCATCGCGCTGATCCTCCTGATGCGCTTCCGCCCCGAGGGCCTCATCGCCAACAAGCGGGCGAAGCTGGAATTCCACGAGAACGACGAACAGGCCGACGTGCCGGAGCAGCGACTCCCCGACGAGTCGGGCGTCACCACGGCGAAGGCGGGGGCGTGAACGCCATGACGACCACCACCGAGCAGAACGCCACCGGCACCACCCTGGGCGCGCCGGTCCTGGAGGCCAGCGGGGTCACGATGCGCTTCGGCGGTCTGACCGCCGTCCGCGACGTCGACCTGACCGTCCGCGAGGGCGAGATCGTCGGTCTCATCGGACCCAACGGCGCCGGCAAGACGACCTTCTTCAACTGCCTGACGGGTCTGTACGTGCCGACCGAGGGCCGGGTCAGCTACAAGGGCACGGTCCTGCCGCCCAAGCCCCACCTGGTCACCCAGGCCGGCATCGCCCGTACCTTCCAGAACATCCGTCTCTTCTCCAACATGACGGTCCTGGAGAACGTCCTCGTCGGACGGCACACCCGGACCAAGGAGGGCCTGTGGTCCGCGCTCCTGCGCGGGCCCGGCTTCAAGAAGGCGGAGGCCGCCTCGCGCGAACGGGCCATGGAACTCCTGGAGTTCGTGGGCCTGGCGAACAAGGCGGAGCACCTCGCCCGGAACCTGCCGTACGGCGAGCAGCGCAAGCTGGAGATCGCCCGCGCGCTCGCCAGCGACCCCGGCCTGCTGCTGCTGGACGAGCCGACGGCCGGCATGAACCAGAGCGAGACCCGCACCACCGAGGAGCTGGTCTTCGCGATCCGCGACCGCGGCATCGCCGTCCTGGTCATCGAGCACGACATGAAGTTCATCTTCAAGCTGTGCGACCGGGTGGCCGTCCTCGTCCAGGGCGAGAAGCTCGTCGAGGGCACCTCCGAGGTCGTCCAGGGCGACGAGCGCGTCGTCGCCGCGTACCTCGGCACCCCCTTCGAGGGCGCCCCGGGCGCGGAGGAGGCCGCCGAGGTCGAGGCCGCCGAGGCCCACGCGGCCGAAGGGACCGCGGAGGCCGTGGAGGAGGCCGCCGAGGACGCGGCCGAAGCGGACGCCGACGAGACCGAGGGGGCCGCCGAGGAGGCGGGCGCCGAGGACGCGGCCGAGGCGGACGCCGAAGAGGCGGACGAGGAGTCCGATGCCTCCGACGACACCCCCGCCGACGCGGCCCCGGCCGCCGGCGCGGACAGCACCACCGAAGGAGACTCCAAGTGACCGCGCTTCTGGAGGTCGAGGACCTCAGGGTCGCCTACGGCAAGATCGAGGCCGTCAAGGGCATCTCCTTCTCCGTCGAGGCCGGCCAGGTCGTCGCCCTGATCGGCACCAACGGCGCCGGCAAGACCACGACGCTGCGCACCCTCTCCGGTCTGCTCAAGCCCACCGCGGGGAAGATCACCTTCGACGGCCAGGTGCTCAACGGCATCCCGGCCCACAAGGTGGTCTCCCTGGGCCTGGCGCACTCCCCCGAGGGACGGCACATCTTCCCCCGGCTCTCCATCGAGGAGAACCTCCAGCTGGGCGCCTTCCTGCGCAGCGACAAGGACGGCATCGCCCGGGACGTCCAGAAGGCCTACGACCTCTTCCCGATCCTGGGCGAGCGTCGCAAGCAGGCCGCGGGCACGCTCTCCGGCGGTGAGCAGCAGATGCTGGCGATGGGCCGGGCCCTGATGTCCCAGCCCAAGCTGCTGATGCTGGACGAGCCGTCCATGGGTCTGTCGCCGATCATGATGCAGAAGATCATGGAGACGATCGCGACCCTCAAGTCCGAGGGCATGACGATCCTGCTCATCGAGCAGAACGCGCAGGCCGCGCTCTCGCTCGCGGACTACGGGTACGTGCTGGAGGTGGGCAGCGTGAAGCTGTCCGGCACCGGCCAGGACCTGCTCGTCAACGACGACGTCCGCAAGACGTACCTCGGCGAGGAGTAGTTCCCGCCGGCACACGGCGGAAGGCCCGCCCCGCGCGATGCGGGGCGGGCCTTCCGCCGTGCGGGGGCCGTTGTGCCGGCGGGGTGCTACTGCCCCTTGGCGGCCTTCTTCTCCTCGGCGTCCTCGATGACGGCCTCGGCGACCTGCTGCATGGACATGCGGCGGTCCATGGAGGTCTTCTGGATCCAGCGGAAGGCGGCCGGCTCGCTCAGCCCGTACTGGGTCTGGAGGATCGACTTGGCGCGGTCGACCAGCTTGCGGGTCTCCAGGCGCTGGGTGAGGTCGGCGACCTCCTGCTCCAGGGCGCGCAGCTCGGCGAAGCGGGAGACGGCCATCTCGATGGCCGGCACGACGTCGCTCTTGCTGAAGGGCTTCACCAGGTAGGCCATCGCGCCGGCGTCCCGGGCCCGCTCGACGAGGTCGCGCTGGGAGAAGGCGGTGAGCATGAGGACCGGGGCGATGGACTCGCCGGCGATCTTCTCCGCGGCGGAGATGCCGTCGAGGACGGGCATCTTCACGTCCAGGATCACCAGGTCGGGGCGGTGCTCGCGGGCCAGCTCGACGGCGGTGGCGCCGTCGCCCGCCTCACCGACGACCGTGTAGCCCTCCTCCTCCAGCATCTCCTTGAGATCGAGGCGGATCAGGGCCTCGTCCTCGGCGATGACGACGCGGGTGGTCAGCGGCGGGACGTGGGACGCGTCGTCGACGGCGTCGGCGGGCTGAGGCGACTCGGGGGCGGTCACGGGGGCTCCTCGTTGCGGGGCAGCTACTGCTACATGAGCCTACCGAGGTCCTGTATGTTTGGACACGACAGGTTGCCAATGACCTTCGTTTCGAAGGAAGCCCCGGTAGCCCAGCGGAAGAGGCGATGGTCTCAAACACCATACAGCGTGGGTTCGAATCCCACCCGGGGCACTTTCCCTTTAATTCCAAGGAAGCCAGCCCGTCGAGGGTTCGTCATCCGCGGGCGTGAAGCCCGGTCGTCCAGCCCCCGAACCGGGAGTGATTCGGCCGCCCTCGGTCGCGCGTACGACGTCGAAGCGCGCAAGCAGGCGCTCGCTCTCGTCGCCCAGGGCCGAAGCCTCGGCTCCGTCGGCAAGCGGACCGGGATCTCCCGCGCCGCCCTCCGCAGTCGGCGGGCACGTCCCACACCTCGCTCCCGCCACCTCGCACTCGGACGATGTCCGGAAGCCGTTCGGTGACGCCCTCACCAGGTCCGGTGTCGAGGGGAGGACCACCGCCCGAGGCGCCGCCCCCCGCAACGTCCCCACCGCCCGCAAAGCGTCCGTCGCGCTCGTGGACACCCACGTGGGCCCCGGGTACCGACCTCGATGCGGCAGGCCGCCGGCCCGTGCGGTCCAGGGTGGGAGAGCGCCCGTCAAGGGCTCCGGACTCGCGGCTTCCGGGCCGTGCGGAAACACGGAGAACCCCGCCGGCAGGAGGCTGGTGGCGGGGTTCTTTCGGGTACACCGTCTCGGGCGCGGGGCCCGCGGCTCAGGAGAGCGGGTCTCCGATGTGGTGCACGCGGACCAGGTTCGTCGAGCCCGAGACGCCGGGCGGGGAACCGGCCGTGATCACCACGACGTCGCCCTTCCGGCAGCGTCCGATGCGCAGCAGCTCCTCGTCGACCTGGGCGACCATCGCGTCCGTGGAGTCCACGTGCGGGCCGAGGAAGGTCTCCACGCCCCAGGTCAGGTTGAGCTGCGAGCGGGTGGCCGGGTCCGGCGTGAAGGCCAGCAGCGGGATCGGCGAGCGGTAGCGGGAGAGCCGCCGCACGGTGTCGCCGGACTGGGTGAAGGCGACCAGGAACTTCGCCCCCAGGAAGTCGCCCATCTCGGCCGCCGCGCGGGCCACGGCGCCGCCCTGGGTGCGCGGCTTGTTCCGCTCGGTCAGCGGCGGCAGGCCCTTGGCGAGGACGTCCTCCTCGGCGGCCTCGACGATCCGGCTCATGGTGCGGACCGTCTCGATCGGGAAGCGGCCGACGCTGGTCTCGCCGGAGAGCATCACGGCGTCGGTGCCGTCGATGACCGCGTTGGCCACGTCGGACGCCTCGGCGCGGGTGGGCCGGGAGCTGTCGATCATCGAGTCGAGCATCTGGGTGGCGACGATGACCGGCTTGGCGTTCCGCTTGGCGAGCTTGACCGCGCGCTTCTGCACGATCGGCACCTGCTCCAGCGGCATCTCGACGCCGAGGTCGCCGCGGGCGACCATGATGCCGTCGAAGGCCGCGACGATCTCCTCGATGTTCTCGACCGCCTGCGGCTTCTCGATCTTGGCGATGACCGGGAGGCGGCGGCCCTCCTCGTCCATGATCCGGTGGACGTCCTCGATGTCCCGGGCGGAGCGGACGAAGGAGAGGGCGATGACGTCGGCGCCGGTGCGCAGCGCCCAGCGGAGGTCCTCGACGTCCTTCTCGGAGAGGGCGGGGACGGAGACGGCGACGCCCGGCAGGTTGAGCCCCTTGTGGTCGGAGACCATGCCGCCCTCGACGACCCGGGTGACCACCCGGGGCCCGTCGACGGAGGTGACCTCCAGGGTGACCCGGCCGTCGTCGACGAGGATCCGTTCACCGGCGGTGACGTCCGAGGCGAGACCGGCGTAGGTGGTGCCGCAGCGGTGGCGGTCGCCCTCCATCGGCTCGACGGTGATGGTGAACTCGTCGCCGCGTTCAAGGAGTACCGGCCCCTCGCGGAAGCGGCCGAGCCGGATCTTCGGGCCTTGAAGGTCGGCGAGCACCCCGACGCTGCGGCCGGTCTCGTCGGCCGCCTTGCGGACCCGCAGGTAACGCTCCTCGTGCTCGGCGTAGGTGCCGTGGCTGAGGTTGAGGCGGGCCACGTCCATGCCGGCTTCGATCAACGCCTTGATCTGGTCGTATGTTTCGGTGGCGGGCCCAAGGGTACAAACGATTTTCGCTCGGCGCATGAGGCGAGCCTAGGGCCTTACCCATCAGTAGCCGGTGGGTCCGGCATGACTACTCAACAACCTTTCCGTGAAACGTTGTTGACAAGTCTTGAATCTGTGCGCCGGCGCGCTCCGATGAGCGTTTTCCACGCCCCGGAGCCCCTCGTCTCAGAGTGCGGGCGGCAGCATCGTGAACCGCGCGACGACCTCGGCGGTCACCGTCCGGCGCCGCGGTTCGATGTCGAGCGAGGGGGCCGCGCCCGGCTCCTCCGCCGCGTACCCGACCGCCATCGGGTGGAAGCCGCCGTCCCGCGGCGCGCCCGGCTCCGGCAGCCCGGCGTCCGACAGTTCGAGGAGTGAGCCCAGCGAGGTGCCCAGCGCCTCCGCGTAGGACCGCGCCCGGCGCACCGCCTCCGCCACCGCGAGCCGGCGGACCTCCGCGTACGCCTCCGAGTCCGGGCGCAGCTCCCACCACGGCCCGTCCACCTCCGTCTGCTCCCGGTCCGCGAGCGCGGGCACCAGTTCACCGAGGACCGTGAAGTCGGTCAGCTCGACGACGATCCGCACGTGCCCCCGGTAGGCCCGCACCCGCTCGCCCCGCTGCCGGCGGGACTGCTCCGGGGCGATCGAGAAGCCGCCGGTCTCCAGCTTCCCCACCGCCGCCCCGCGCGCCCTGATCAGGTCGAGCACCTCGGCGTTGCGGCGGGTGAGGTCGGCGAGCACGGCGGCGCGGTCGGTGCCCCGGGCGGAGACGGCGAGCCGGAACCGGACCAGTTCGGGCTCGACCTCCAGCCGGCCCTCGCCGCGGACCGTCACCTGCGGCGCCTGGGGGGTGGGGTGGGCGTGCGTCACGGCGGACTCCTCCGGGCCGGGGATCGGTGGCATACGAACACTTTCCCACTCCGTAACCCGAAAGGGCTGTTGCGGCAGAGGCGTCTGAGCCAGAATCTACGCGCGTTGTGCACCTGAGACAGCGCCGTCGAACAAGGAGAAACACATGCCGCTGAACCGCCGGACCTTCCTGGAGAGCTCCGCCGCCATCGGAGCCGGGGCCGCCCTCACCGCCGGGGTCGCCGCCCCCGCCGAGGCCCGGGAGTCCCGCCCCCGGCCGGCCAAGCGGTACTCCTTCACCGTCATGGGCACCACCGACCTGCACGGCAACGTCTTCAACTGGGACTACTTCACGGACAAGGAGTTCGACGACAAGGCCCACAACGACGTCGGCCTCGCCAAGATCTCCACCCTGGTGAACCGGGTCCGCGAGGCCAAGGGCCGCGGCAAGACCCTCCTCATCGACGCCGGCGACACCATCCAGGGCACCCAGCTCTCGTACTACTACGCCAAGGTCGACCCGATCACGCAGGACGGCGGTCCCGTCCACCCCATGGCGCAGGCCATGAACGCCATCGGCTACGACGCCGCCGCACTCGGCAACCACGAGTTCAACTACGGCATCCCGGTGCTGCGGAAGTTCGAGGAGCAGTGCGACTTCCCGCTGCTCGGCGCCAACGCGCTCGACGCGAAGACGCTGCGCCCGGCCTTCCCGCCGTACAGCCTCCACCGGCTGCGCACCCCGCACGGCAAGGACGTCAAGGTCGCCGTGCTCGGCCTGACCAACCCCGGCATCGCCATCTGGGACAAGGCCAACGTCAGCGGCCGGATGGTCTTCCCCGGCCTGGAGGAGCAGGCCGCGACGTGGGTGCCGAAGCTGCGCTCGATGGGCGCCGACGTCGTCGTCGTCTCCGCCCACTCCGGCTCCAGCGGCACCTCCTCGTACGGCGACCAGCTCCCGCACGTCGAGAACGCGGCCGGCCTCGTCGCCGAGCAGGTCCCCGGCATCGACGCGATCCTCGTCGGCCACGCCCACACCGAGATCCCCGAGTACCGGATCGCCAACAAGGAGACCGGCAAGGAGGTCGTCCTCTCCGAGCCGCTGAAGTGGGGCCAGCGCCTCACCCTCTTCGACTTCGACCTGGTGTGGGAGAAGGGCCGCTGGACGGTGGAGAAGGTCGCCGCCCAAGTCCTCAACTCCAACACCGTCGAGGAGGACCCGGAGATCACCGGCCTGCTCGCCGACGAGCACAAGAAGGTCGTGGCCTACGTCAACACCGTCATCGGCACCTCCACCGCCGCCATGACCACGGCCGACGCGCCGTGGAAGGACGAGCCGATCATCGACCTGATCAACGTCGTCCAGGCCGAGACGGTCAAGGCGGCCCTGGCCGGCGGCGCGTACGCCTCCCTGCCGGTGCTCTCGCAGGCCTCCTGCTTCTCCCGCACGGCCCGCATCCCGGCCGGCGAGATCACCATCAAGGACGCCGCCGGGCTCTACCCCTTCGAGAACACCCTGGAGGCCCGCCTGATGACGGGCGCCCAGCTGAAGGAGTACCTGGAGTACTCGGCGAAGTACTACGTCCGGACCCCGGCGGGCGCCCCCGTCGACACCGCGAAGCTCACCAACGCGGAGAACACCCCGGACTACAACTACGACGCCGTCTCCGGGCTCACGTACGAGATCGACATCGCCAAGCCGGTCGGACAGCGGATCACCGGCCTGTCCTTCGAGGGCGAGCCGCTCGACCCGGCCGCGAAGTTCGTCCTCGCCGTCAACAACTACCGCGCCAGCGGCGGCGGCGCCTTCCCGCACGTCGCCAGGGCCGAGCAGCTGTGGGCGAACTCGGACGAGATCCGCAACACGATCATCCAGTGGGTGCGGGCCAGGGGAACGGTCGACCCGGGGCAGTTCGCGTCCGTGGACTGGAAGCTGACCCGGGACGGCGTGCCCGTCTTCTAGCCGTCAGCTCTGCACGAGGGGCGTCAGCCTCCGGTCCTGCGCCGGGATGCCCGACGCCCCTCGCGCGTCCAGTCCGAAGCTGGTGAAGGCGGTCCGGCGCGGCAGCGGGTACGGCTCCTTGCCGGTGACCGCGTTGAGGATGACCGCGCTGCGCCAGGCCGCCAGGCCCAGGTCGGGGGCGCCGACGCCGTGGGTGTGGCGCTCCGCGTTCTGCACGTAGACCGAGCCGGTCACCGAGGGGTCGAGCACCATCCGGTACCGCTCGTCGATCCGCGCCCGGCCCGCCGCGTCGTGCCGCAGGTACGGGTCGAGGCCGGCCAGCATCCGGTCGACCGGGCGCTCCCGGTAGCCGGTGGCGAGGACGACGGCGTCGGTGGTGAGCCGGGAGCGGGTCCCCTGCTGGACGTGCTCCAGGTGCAGCTCGACCTGGGTGGTGGCGACCCGGCCCGCCGTGCGGACCCGCACCCCGGGGGTGAGGACGGCGTCCGGCCAGCCGCCGTGCAGGGTGCGGCGGTAGAGCTCGTCGTGGATCGCGGCGATGGTCTCCGCGTCGATGCCCTTGTGCAACTGCCACTGGCGGGGCAGCAGTTCGCCCCGGACCGGCTCCGGCAGGCCGTGGAAGTAGCGGGTGTAGTCGGGGGTGAAGTGCTCCAGGCCCAGCTTCGAGTACTCCATCGGCGCGAAGGCCTCGGTGCGGGAGAGCCAGCTGATCCGCTCGGCGCCGGCCGGGCGGGCCCGCAGCAGGTCGAGGAAGACCTCGGCGCCGGACTGGCCGGAGCCGATGACGGTGACGTGCCCGGCGGCGACCAGCGACTCCCGGTGGGCCAGGTAGTCGGCGGAGTGGATCACCGGCACGCCGGGGGCGTCGGCGAGCGGGCGCAGCGGCTCGGGGACGTACGGCTCGGTGCCGACGCCCAGGACCACGTTGCGGGTGTAGGCGCGGCCGAGGGCGGCGGCCTCGCCGTCCTGGTCGAGCTGGGTGAAGTCGACCTCGAAGAGCCTGCGCTCGGGGTTCCAGCGGACCGAGTCGACCTGGTGGCCGAAGTGGAGGCCGGGCAGCCGCTCGCTGACCCAGCGGCAGTAGGCGTCGTACTCGGCCCGCTGGATGTGGAACTTCTCCGCGAAGTAGAAGGGGAAGAGGCGCTCGCGGCCCTTCAGGTAGTTGAGGAAGGACCAGGGGCTGGCCGGGTCGGCGAGGGTCACCAGGTCGGCGAGGAACGGCACCTGGAGGGTGGCGCCCTCGATGAGGAGGCCCGGGTGCCAGTGGAAGGCGGGCCGCTGCTCGAAGAAGGTGGCGGCGAGCCCGCCGGGGACGCCGTCGGCGAGGGCGGCGAGCGAGAGGTTGAACGGGCCGATGCCGACGCCGACCAGATCGTGCGGGCGGTCGAGGTCCTGCTGGGGGGTGCTGCCGGTCATCGGTCGGTGCCGCCTTCCACGAGGGTGATGAGCTGGGCCAGGTCGTCGGGGGTGGTGTGGGGGTTGAGCAGGGTGGCCTTGAGCCAGAGCCGGCCGTCGGCCTCGGCGCGGCCGAGGACGGCCCGCCCCTCGGCGAGGAGCCGGCGGCGGATCGCGGCCACGGCCGCGTCCTCGGCGCCGGCGGGGCGGAAGAGGACGGTGGTCAGGACGGGCCGGGCCCGCAGTTCGAGCTCCGGGGCCTTCTCCACCAGGTCGGCCAGGTCCCGGGCGCGCTCCATGCAGAGGTCGACCAGGGCGCCGAGTCCGGAGCGGCCGAGCGCGCGCAGGGTGACGGCGGCCTTGAGGACGTCGGGGCGGCGGGTGGTGCGCAGGGAGCGGCCGAGGAGGTCGGGGAGGCCGGCCTCGGTGTCGTCGCCGGCGTTGAGGTAGTCGGCGGTGTGGGCGAGGGCGGCGAGGTCGCCGGCCTCGCGGACGGCGAGGAGCCCGGCGGCGACCGGCTGCCAGCCGAGCTTGTGCAGGTCGAGGGTGACGGTACGGGCCCGGTCCAGGCCCTCCAGGAGGGGGCGGTGGGCGCGGCTGAGGAGGAGCGGGCCGCCGTAGGCCGCGTCCACGTGGAGCTCGGCGCCGTGGGCCGCGCAGGCGTCGGCGAGGGCCGGCAGCGGGTCGATCAGGCCCTCGTCGGTGGTGCCGGCGGTGGCGGCGAGGAGGACGGGCCCCTCCCGCTCGGCGAGGGTCCGGGCCACGGCTTCGGGGTCGAGGACGCCCCGGGGGGTGGGGAGGACGACCGGTTCGGGGAGGCCGAGGAGCCAGGCGGCGCGGCGGAAGGAGTGGTGGGCGGCCGCCCCGGTGACGGTGGTGAGGCCGGGGCCGTGCCGCTCCCGGGCGAGGAGCAGGGCCAGCTGGTTGGACTCGGTGCCGCCGGTGGTGACGAGCGCGTCGGGACGGTCGGCGGCCGGGAAGACCTCGGCGGCGAGCGCGGCGGTGACCTCCGCCTCCAGGGCGGAGGCGGCCGGCGCCTGGTCCCAGGAGTCCAGGGACGGGTTGAGCGCGGCGGCCGCCAGGTCGGCGGCGGCGGCGACGGCGAGCGGCGGGGTGTGCAGATGGGCGGCGCACAGCGGGTGCGCGGGGTCGGCCGCGCCCGCGGCGAGCAGGTGCACCAGGGTGCGCAGGGCCTCGTCCTGGCCGGTGCCGGTCTCGGGGAGGACGGCTCCGAGGGCGTCCCGCACCCGTGCGGTGACGGCCCGCGGTCCGCCGGCCGGCAGCGGGCCGCCGCGTTCCTCGGCGCCGGCGCGCAGGGCGTCCAGGGCGATGCCGAGGAGACGGCTGAGGGGGGTGGGCTGGGCGGCGAGGGGTGGCGGGGGTGCGGCACGCATGGACGACAGCGTGCCGGGGGCGGCCGGGGTCTGTCCGGCGAGCCCGGCCACGTGACCCGAACGGGGGACGGGACGGTCGCGGCGGGGCCGGCGCGGTGGACGCGCCGGGCCCCGCCGGGGGCTCAGGCCCCGCGGACGCGGAGGGCGCGCGCGAGGTCGTCGAGCTGGTCGGCGAGCTTGCGGTGGAGGGCCGGGATCATGGTGCCGTCGGCGAGGCGGCGCTCGCCGACGGCGAGGGAGTCCGCGTCGACCGCGTACGCCGGGAAGGCGTGGCGTCCGGCGGCCTCGGCCATGGCGGGGCCCCGGCGGTCGCCGAGGGCGATGGCCGCGTCGTAGAAGCGGCCCACGTACTCCCGCACCAGCTCGGCCTGTTCGGGCTGCCAGAAGCCGAGGGCGGTGGCGGTGAAGAGGTAGTTCGACAGGTCGTCGGAGTCGAACATGGCCGCCCAGGCCGCCGCCTTGGCCGCCGGGTCGGGGAGCGAGGCGCGGCAGCGGGCCGCGCCCTCCTGGCCGGTGGCGCTGGGGTCGCGCGCCAGCTCGGCGGCGATGGCGGTCTCGTCGGTGGCGCCGAGGACGGCGAGCCGGGCGAGGATCCGCCAGCGCAGCTCCGGGTCGAGCTCGGGGCCGCCGTGGACGGTGCCCTCGTCGAGCCAGGAGGCGATCTGGTCGGGGGTGGTGGCGCTGTCGACGAGGGTGCGGACGGCGGTGAGGCGCAGGCCGGGCTCTTCGCCGTCCTCGGTGCGGCGGAGCAGGGCGCGGGCGATCTCGCGGAGGGTCGCGAGGGCGGCCGGGCGCCGCTCCTCGGTGACGTACCGGTCGGCGATCTGCTGCCGGGCGAAGGCCAGGACGCCCTGGACGATGCCGAGGTCGGACTCGTCGGGGAGGTGGGCGAGGGCCGTCTCCAGGTAGGCGGCGGGCTCCAGCTCGCCGTCGCGGACCATGTCCCGCAGGGCGTTCCAGACGACCGCGCGGGCGAGCGGGTCGGGGATGCGGGAGAGGCCGCGCAGGGCGGACTCCTCGGAGACCTCGTCGAAGCGGAGCTTGGCGTAGGTGAGGTCGCCGTCGTTGAGGACGACGAGGTCGGGGCGGGGGCCGGAGAGCCGGAGGGGCTCGCTCTGCGGCACGTCGAGGGCGATCCGCTCGCGCAGGGCGAGTTCGCCGTCGGGGCGGCGGTCGTAGAGGCCGGCCTCGACGCGGTGGGGGCGGTCGCCCGCGTGCTCGACGGCGAGCTCCCAGCGGTTGCCCTCGCCGGTGAGGCGGGGGGTGAGGGTGTCGACGCCGGTGGTGCGCAGCCACCGCTCGGCCCAGGCGTGGACGTCGCGGTCGGTGGCGGCGGCGAGGTTGTCGATGAAGTCGGCGAGGGTGGCGTTGCCGAACTTGTGCCGCTTGAAGTGGATGTTGATGCCGGCGAGGAAGTCGGCCTCGCCGAGCCAGGCGACGAGCTGGCGCAGGGCGGAGGCGCCCTTGGCGTAGGAGATGCCGTCGAAGTTGAGGAGGGCGGAGGCGGTGTCGGGGACGGCCTCGGGGTCCGGGGCGACGGGGTGGGTGGAGGGCCGCTGGTCGGCGTCGTACCCCCAGGCCTTGCGGCTGACGCCGAAGTCGATCCAGGTGTCGGCGAAGAGGTCGGAGCAGGCCTCGTTGACGGTCTGGTAGCCCATGTACTCGGCGAAGGACTCGTTCAGCCAGATGTCGTCCCACCAGCGGAGGGTGACGAGGTCGCCGAACCACATGTGGGCCATCTCGTGGGCGATGACCATGGCGCGGGTCATCCGCTCGGTGGCGGTGACGGCGGAGCGGAAGACGAACTCGTCGCGGAAGGTGACGAGGCCGGGGTTCTCCATGGCGCCGGCGTTGAACTCGGGGACGAACGCCTGGTCGTAGGAGTCGAAGGGGTAGGGCTCGTCGAACTTCTCGTGGAAGCGGTCGAAGCACGCCTTGGTGACGGCGATGATCTCGTCGGCGTCGGCGTCGAGGTGGGGGGCGAGGGAGCGGCGGCAGTGGATGCCGAAGGGCAGTCCGGCGTGCTCGGTGCGGATCGAGTGCCAGGGTCCCGCGGCGACGCAGACGAGGTAGGTGGAGAGCGGCTGGGTGGGGGCGGCCTTCCAGCGGCCGTCGTCCTGTCGCTCGGTGACGGTGTTGGAGAGGACGGTCCAGCCCTCGGGGGCGGTGACGGTCAGCTCGAAGACGGCCTTCAGGTCGGGCTGGTCGAAGGCGGCGAAGACGCGCTGGACGTCCTCCATGAAGAGCTGGGTGTAGACGTAGGACGCGCCGTCGGTGGGGTCGAGGAAGCGGTGCATGCCCTCGCCGGTGTGCGAGTAGCGCATGGTGGCGGTGAGGCGGAGCTCGTGCTCGCCCTCGGTGAGGCGCAGCGGGAGCCGGTTCCCGGCGAGGTCCGCCGGGTCGAGGGGGGTGCCGTCGAGGACGGCGGAGTGCAGGGTGTCCGGCTTGACTTCGACGAAGGTGTCCCCGGCGGCGCGGGCGGTGAACCGGATCAGGGTGGTGGACCCGAAGGTCTCGTCGCCGGTGGTGAGGTCGAGGTCCACGGTGTAGTGGTGGACGTCGAGCAACTGGGCACGGGTCTGCGCTTCGTCGCGCGTCAGTACGGACATGGGCCCCATGCTGCCTGATGGCCTGGCGTGACGGTACGGGGGTGCGCGGATCCGCGGGCGCGGCCGGCCGTCACGCGAGGCCGGTGCCGTCGAGGTGGGCGAAGGCGGCGGTGATGCGGGGGCGGTCGTACCCGCCGGGGCCCGCGGCGCCGCTGGAGACGAGGGCGGCGAGGAGGAGCCGGGCCTTGGCGGGGTCGAGCGGGCCGGCCGGGACGAGGCCGTGGCGGAGGAGGTCGTGCTCGGAGCCGGGGCCGCGGTAGGTGTCGCTGAGGCCGGTGCCCGCCCCGGTGCGGGAGGCGAGGACGACCGGGACGCGGCGGGCGATCTCGGCGAGGGGTTCGACGAGCCAGGCGGGGGCGTGGCCGGCGCCGAAGGCGGCGACGACGAGGCCCTGGAAGCGGTCGTCGACGGCGGAGAGGAGTTCGCCGCGGTCGCCGAGGCTCAGGGTGACCAGGGCGATCCGTACGGCCGGGTCGTAGGAGAGCCGGCGGGGGGCGGTGGGCACGGTGGGGCGGAGCAGGATCCGCGGGGTGCCCTCGACGACGGTGCCGAGGGGTCCGGCGCCGGGCGAGGCGAAGGCGGCGACCGAGGTGGTGTGGGTCTTGCGGGCGTGCCGGGCGGCGTGGATCTCGTCGGCGAGGACGACGAGGACGCCGAGGCCGCGGCAGGCGGGGTCGGCGGCGACGGCGAGCGCGGCGGCGAGGTTGGCGGGGCCGTCGGCGCCGGGCAGGTCGGGGCGGCGCATGGCGCCGGTGACGGCGATGGCGGCCCGGTCGGTGGGGCAGAGCAGGTCGAGGAGGAAGGCGGTCTCCTCCAGGGTGTCGGTGCCCTGGACGACGACGACGCCGGAGCCGGCGGCGACGGTCTCGTTCACCTCGGCGGCGAGGGCGGCGAGGTCCTCGGGGACGAGGGTGGAGGAGGGGAGCCGGCGGAAGTCGCGGAGTTCGACGTCCTCGGGGGCGCCGAGGGCGGCGAGGACCTCCGGGCCGGTCATGCGGCTCGCGTCACCGCCGCGCGCGGAGATCGTCCCGCCGAGGGTGAAGACGGTGACGCGGGCCATCAGCGCGCTCCGTCCGCGATCGTCTCGTGGTGGCGGATGACCTCGGCGATGATGAAGTTGAGGAGCTTCTCCGCGAAGGCCGGGTCCAGTTTGGCGCTCTCGGCGAGCTCCCGCAGCCGGGCGATCTGGCGGGCCTCGCGGGCCGGGTCGGCGGGCGGCAGGTGGTGCTCGGCCTTGAGGACGCCGACCTGCTGGGTGCACTTGAAGCGTTCGGCGAGCATGTGGACGACCGCGGCGTCGATGTTGTCGATCGACTCGCGCAGCCGGGTCAGCTCGGCGCGGACGGACGGGTCGATCTCGCTGGCGTCGTTCCTGGTGTCGCTCATGGTCAGCGAGCTTAGACGGAGTCTCCGGTGAGGGTGGGCGGGCGTTCGGGATCCGGAACGCGGTCGCTCCAGCCGCCGTGGACGGCGCGGCCCTGTTGTTCGCGGAAACGGACGGGGGCGAGTCCGACCCTTCGGGTGAAGAGCCGGGAGAAGTAGGCGGGGTCGTCGTAGCCGACGCGGCGGGCGACGGCGGCGACGGGCAGCTCGGTGGCGGCGAGGAGCTCCTTGGCGCGGTCGAGCCGGACGGTGAGCAGGTAGTCCTTGGGGCTGCGGCCGGCGGCCCGGCGGACGGCGGCGCGCAGCTCGGCGGGGGTCATGCCGTGCCGGGCGGCGTGCTCGGCGACGGAGAGCGGCTGGAAGGCGTCGCGGGCGAGGGCGGCGAGGACGGGGTCGCCGTCGGCGCCGGTGCCGGCGCGGGCGCGGCGCAGGGCGACGAGGAGCTCGTGGACGGCGGCGGCGGTCTCGACCTCCAGGAGCGGGTTGCCGGGCCGGGCGGCGCGGGCGATGCGGCCGACGGCGGCGCGGGCGGGGGCGGCGTCGGTGAGGGGGACGACGGGCCGGTCGGGCTCGATGTAGCCGAGTTCGGTGTAGGTGGCGGTGGCGGGTCCGGTGAAGTCGGCGAAGGACTCGTCCCAGCCGGTGGCGGGGTCGGCGCCGTAGTGGTGGGGGACGCCGGGGGTGAGCCAGAGCAGGGCGGGGGCGGCGACGGGCGTGCGGCGGCCGTCGGCGGAGCGGTACCAGCCGCGGCCGGCGGAGACGACGACGGCGACGTGGTGGTCGAGGGTGCGGGGGCCGACGACGGGGAGCCTGCCGTGCTGGAGGCCGACGCCGAGGCAGACGAGGCCGAGGCCGTGGTGGACGGGGGCGGGCGTGAAGTAGCGCATCCAGGTGTGGTACATCCCGTGGCCCGCCCCTTCTAACGTCCAAACTGCGACGATCTTTGTCCATGGACCGGCCCGCCGCCAGGGGGTGAGGGTGCGGCCATGAGCACGTTCGCTGTGGGTGACGAGGACTTTCTGCTCGACGGGCGGCCGGTGCGGCTGCTGTCGGGGGCGCTGCACTACTTCCGGGTGCACGAGGGGCACTGGGGGCACCGGCTCGGGATGCTGCGCGCGATGGGGCTGGACTGTGTCGAGACGTACGTGCCGTGGAACCTGCACGAGCCGGAGCCGGGCCGGTACGCCGATCCGGGGGCGCTGGGCCGTTTCCTGGACGCGGTGGCGGCGGCCGGGATGCGGGCGATCGTGCGCCCGGGGCCGTACGTCTGCGCCGAGTGGGAGAACGGCGGGCTGCCGCACTGGCTGACGGGTCCGCTGGGCCGGCGGGTGCGGACCCGGGACCCGGAGTTCCTGGGGCCGGTGGAGGCGTGGTTCCGGCGGCTGCTCCCGCAGGTGGTGGCGCGGCAGGCGGACCGGGGCGGTCCGGTGCTCATGGTCCAGGTGGAGAACGAGTACGGGAGTTACGGGAGTGACGCCCGCTATCTGGAGTGGCTGGCGGGGCTGTTGCGGGAGTGCGGGGTGACGGTGCCGCTCTTCACCTCGGACGGGCCCGAGGACCACATGCTGACGGGCGGTTCGGTGCCGGGGGTGCTGGCGACGGCGAACTTCGGCTCGGGCGCGGCGGAGGGGTTCGCGGCGCTGCGCCGGCACCGGCCGTCGGGGCCGCTGATGTGCATGGAGTTCTGGTGCGGCTGGTTCGACCACTGGGGCACGGAGCACGTGGGCCGGGACGCGGCGGACGCGGCGGAGGCGCTGCGGGAGGTCCTGGAGTGCGGGGCGTCGGTGAACGTCTACATGGCGCACGGGGGCTCGAACTTCGGCGGCTGGGCGGGCGCGAACCGTTCCGGCGGCCTGCACGACGGCCGGCTGCTGCCGACGGTGACCTCGTACGACTACGACGCGCCGGTGGACGAGTGGGGGCGGCCGACGGAGAAGTTCCACCGCTTCCGGGAGGTGCTCGCGCCGTACGCGGCGGGGCCGCTGCCGGAGGTGCCGGAGCCGCCGGCCCGGCTGGCGGCCCCGGCGCGCGCGGACCTCGCGGAGTGGGCGGCGCTGGGCGCGGTCCTGGGCGTCCTGGGCGGCGCGGAGGCGGAGACCGGGGCGCCGCCGTCCTTCGAGGAGCTGGGCGTGGACCGGGGTCTGGTGCGGTACCGCTTCTTCGTGCCGGGTCCCCGGCAGCCGTATCCGCTCGCGGTGACGGGGCTGCGGGACCGGGCGCAGGTGTGGGTGGACGGCGTCCTCGCCGGGGTGCTCACCGAGGAGGACGCGGTGCTGCCGGAGCCGGTGGCGGGCCCGGCCGTGGTGGACCTGTGGGTGGAGTCGCTGGGCCGGGTGAACTACGGGCCGCGGCTCGCGGAGCCGAAGGGGATCACCGGCGGGCTGCTGCACGAGCGGCAGTACGTGCACGGGGTGCGGACCCGGGGGCTGCGGCTGGACGCGTTCACGGCGGAGGCGGTGGGCCGGGTGCCGTTCCGGGCGGCGGCGGAGCGGTACGACGGGCGGGGCCTGTACCGGGCCTCGGTGGAGGTGGCGGGCGCGGGGGACGCGGAGCTGCGGCTGCCGGGCGCGGGCCGGGGCTTCGTCTGGGTGAACGGCTTCTGCCTGGGCCGGTACTGGCCGGCGGCGGGCCCGCAGGAGGGGCTGTTCGTGCCGGGGCCGGTGCTGCGGGAGGGCGCGAACGAGGTGTGGGTGCTGGAGGTGGAGCCGGCGGCGGGCGGGGGCGGGCCGGAGGCGGTGGAGCTGGGCTGAGGGGACGTACGGGGAAGGGCCCCGGGGCGCTGTGCCGCCCCGGGGCCCGGCCCGTGGGGGGTTACAGCGTGGCCGCGGCGGACTTGATCGCGGCGGCGAAGGTCGAGACCTCCGTGTAGACGCCGGGGTAGCCGGCCCGGGCGCAGCCCTCGCCCCAGCTCACGATGCCGACCTGGATCCAGGCGCCGGCGTTGTCCTTGCGGAACATCGGGCCGCCGGAGTCGCCCTGGCAGGTGTCGACCCCGCCCTGGCTGTAGCCGGCGCAGATCTCCTCGGACGGGACGAGGTCGCTGCCGTACGCGGCCTGGCAGGAGGCGTCCGAGACGAAGGGGACGTTCGCCTTGAGCAGGTAGCGCTGCTGGGAGCCGCCCTCGCGGGCGGCGCCCCAGCCGGCCACGGTGAAGGTGCCGCTGTTGTACGCGGTGGTCTCGGCGATCTTCAGGGTGGGCAGCGAGGTGATGGGGCTGGCGAGCTTGATCAGCGCCCAGTCCTTGCCCTTGCCGTTGTAGCCGGGGGCCTGGAGGACCTTGGTGGAGCGGACCTTGATGGCGCTGCTCGACTGGAGGTCGACGACGCCGGCGGTGGCGGTGATGGAGGTGTTGGTGCCGGAGCCGCTGACGCAGTGGGCGGCGGTGAGGACGATCTGGGGGGTGAGCAGGGAGCCGCCGCAGCCCATGGAGAGCCGGACCATCCAGGGGAACTCGCCCTGGGCGGCGCGGGTGCCGCCGACGACCGGCGTGGGGGCGGCGGTGGCGGTGGAGACGGGCTGGAGGCTGAGCGCGGCGAGAGCGACGGCGCCGGCCGCGGCGAGTTTCTGCAGGGTGCGGACGAGTCGGTTCTTCTTCTGCACGGTCTGCCTTCTCTCGTGGGGGGTTGACGCATGGGGGGTGCGGCCCCGACGGCGGGTCGCGCACGGGATCCGGGCCGGCGGCCCGGAGTGACATGCGCCCGTCAAGGCATGTCCGGAGTATGGACAACCTCCAACTCCCGCCACAAGAAAGCCTTTTCGGCCAGAGCCCGCGGTGCGGGACCGCCGCCGGACCGTACAGTGGGGCGAGGGGGTGAGCGCGCGTGACGGACCGCCGCGGGACCGGCCGGACCGGCGAGGACGCCTACGGGGTGGAGCGCGGCTTCCCCCACCGGGAGGCCGTGCGCGCCTCGCTCACCGCGCTCTACCGGCGCCTCGGCCCCACCGGCGTCGGCCGGTACGCGACCAGCGTGGCCGCCGCCGACGTGGCCCTCTCCCCCGCCGAGGACCCGCTCCTCGGCGCCACCCGGGCGGCCGGCGCCCTGGTCCGCCACCTGCGGCTCCCGGAGGCCCGGATGGTGGTCTCGTTCCGGGCGATGGAGCACGCCGCCACCGTCGAACTCGCCGCCGGGCCGGAGTACTCCGTCGAGCTGAACGAGCGCTTCCGGACCCGGACCCGGGACATCGGCGCGGCCCTCGCCCACGAGATCGCCCACGTCCTGCTGCACCGGCTGGACCTCCGCTTCCCCGACACCGGACGGAACGAGATCCTCACCGACGTGGCCACCGCCTACCTGGGCGCGGGCTGGCTGCTTCTCGACGCCTTCCGGCAGGACGGCGCCGAGAGCCAGAAGCTCGGCTACCTGACGCCGGAGGAGTTCGGCTGGGTGCTCGCGCAGCGGGCCGAGCTCTTCGGCGAGGACCCCTCGCCGTGGTTCACCGGCCCGGCCGCCTACGAGGCGTGGCGGCGCGGCCGGGCCGAGGCCGAGCGGGAGCGGCGGCTGCCGCCGCTGGCCTCGGCCGGCCGGCTCGCCCGGCTCCGCTACGCCCGGGAGCGGCGCCTGGGGCGGGCCGCGCCCGGCGCCCCGTACGCCTTCGACGGCGGCGCGCCCGCCACCGGGGTCGCCTTCCCCTGCCCGGTCTGCCGGCAGCGGCTGCGCGTCCCGGCGGGCCGGACCCTGCGGGCCCGCTGCCGGCTGTGCGGGACGGTCCTCGACTGCGCCGGGTGAGGAGGCCGGCGGAAAAGACCGCGCACGTCACGGCCCCGGCGGGGACAATACGGGCATGGTACGGAGTTTCGAGGAACTGGTGGCGGAGGCCGAGGCGGCCCCGATGGAGGGCTGGGACTTCTCCTGGCTCGACGGACGGGCCACCGAGGAGCGTCCCTCCTGGGGCTACCAGCGGCTGATGGGCGAGCGGATGGGCGCGGCCTCGGCCGCGCTGGACATCCAGACCGGCGGCGGGGAGGTGCTGGCCGGGGTGCCGAAGCTGCCGCCGCTGGTGGCGGCCACCGAGTCCTGGCCGCCGAACGTGGCGAAGGCGACCCGGCTGCTCCACCCCCTCGGCGCGGTCGTCGTCCACGACGAGGACGAGCCGCCGCTGCCCTTCGGCGACGCCGCCTTCGACCTGGTCGTCAGCCGCCATCCGGTGACGGTGTGGTGGGAGGAGATCGCGCGGGTGCTGCGCCCCGGCGGCACCTACCTCTCCCAGCAGGTCGGCCCCGCCAGCGTCTTCGAGCTGGTCGAGTACTTCCTCGGGCCGCAGCCGGAGGAGGTCCGCCGGGCCCGGCACCCCGAGGACGCGCGGCGGGCCGCCGAGGCGGCCGGCCTGGAGGTGGTGGACCTGCGGGCGGAGGCGCTGCGGACCGAGTTCCGGGACGTGGGCGCGGTGGTCTGGTTCCTGCGCAAGGTGATCTGGATGGTGCCCGGCTTCACGGTGGAGGCGTACCGCGACCGGCTGCGCGAGCTGCACGAGCGGATCGTCCGGGAGGGCCCCTTCGTCGCGACGACGGCCCGCTTCCTCGTCGAGGCCCGCAAGCCCTGAGCCGGACGGGCGGATTTGCGCCGGGAGCCGATGGCGGGTCAGGGTCGGTGCATGAGCACGCTGTTCGAGGCCATCGGTGACGGGGACGAGGACGCGGTCGTGCGGGCGCTGCGCGCCGGGGCGGATCCGGAGGCCGTCGACGACGACGGGGAGACCGCCCTCTACCGGGCGGCGGTCGCCGACGAGCCCGGGATCGCGCGGCTGCTGCTCGCCGCCGGGGCCGACCCCGGCCGGGCGAGCGGCCCGGACGGCGGGGACCTGCCGCTGTGCGGGGCGGCCTGCGGCGGCCACACGGGGACGGTGCGGGCGCTGCTCGCGGCGGGTGCGCCGCCCGACCAGGAGGAGGAGTTCGGCTTCACGGCGCTCGCCTGGGCGGTGCGGCTCGGCCACGCGGAGACCGTACGGGCGCTGCTCGGCCACGGCGCCGATCCCGACCGGCCGGGGCCCGACGGGCTGGCCCCGCTGACCGCCGCCGCCCGGCGCGGCTCCCCCTCCTGCGTCCGGGCGCTGCTCGACCACGGCGCGCGGGGCGCGGCGCCGGCGCTGCGGGAGGCGCGGCGGTGGATCGGCGTGGACGTGGCGGCCGAGCTGCGGCGCGGCCTGGTCGCCGGGAACGGCGGCGGGGAGACGTACGAGGCGGTGGTGCGGCGGGTCCGGGAGGACGGCGGGGTGACCGTGGTGGTCGAGCTGCTGCGGGAGGACGGCCGGCCCGGGCGCGGCGACGAGCGGCAGACCGGGCACGCGGCCGTCGCGACCCTCCTGGAGGCGGCGCTCGGCCGGCGCACCCCGCACGAGGAGCTGGCGGCGCGGGCGCTGCGCTGCGGGGACCCGGAGCTCGACGACTGGACGACGGCGGTGGCCGAACTCGCCGGGCGGGCCGACGAGGAGACCTTCGTGGCGGCGGCCGGCTGGTGCGCCTACCGCGATCCGCTGCGGCAGGCCCTCGGCGCGCGGGTCCTCGGGGCGCTGCCCGGGTTCGCGGCGAGCGCGGTGCCGGTGCTGCGGCGGCTGGCCGGGGAGGCGGGCCCCGGGCGGGAGCCGGTGCTCTCGGTGGTGACGGCGCTCGGGGCGTGCGCGGACCCGGCGGCGGTGCCGGAGCTCCTCGCCGCGGCGGCCCACCCGGACGCGGAGGTGCGGCGGGCGGCGGCGGGCGCCCTCGCGGGGCTCGTGCCCGCCGGGGACATGGAGGCCCTGGGGGTGCTGCTCGGGCTGAGCCGGGACGGGGACGCCCGGGTGCGGGACTGGGCGGTGCTGGCCCTCGCCGAACTGCCCGACGACATCCCGCTCGTCCGGGAGGCGCTGGCCGAGCGGCTCGCCGACCCCGATCCGGAGACGGCGGCGGAGGCGGCCCGGGGCCTGGCGATCCGTCAGGACCCGCGGGCGGTGGAGGCGCTGGCGGCGATCCTGGCGGACGGCGACCCGGACGGCGCGCCCTGGGAGACGGCGCTCGCCGCCCTGGAGTTCGTGCGCGACGCCCGGGTCAGGACCCGGCTGGAGTGGACGCCCCCGCGCCGTCGCTGACGGCGCGGCTCAGGGGTCCCGTTTCCCGCTGAGCGGGAAGCCGGCCCCGGACGGGCGTCCGCGGCGCGCGCACCCCTCCCCTCCTCCGCCCCCGGCTGCTACGTTCCTCACCCAGCGGCCGCCGCCTAACAAATGTTTGGCAGGAGAGCGGCCGATCCGCCCCGCGCGGACCCGGTGCCGAGCCGGGTCCGGCCGGGCCCCCACCGGCACCCGTGAGGGAGACAGCCATGCCCCTGTCGAGACGCGCCCTGCTGAGCACCGCCGGAGCCGCCGCCGCCCTGGCGCTCGCCCCGTCCACCGCCGCGGCCCGGCCCCGGACCGCCGCCCCGATCCGGCAACTCCCGCTGCGGGGCGCGGTCAACGTCCGCGACCTGGGCGGATATCCGACGTACGACGGCGGGCGGGTCCGGTACGGGCTCGTCCACCGGGGCGACCACCTCGGGAAGCTGACCGACGCCGACCTGACCGCCCTCGGCGGGCTCGGGCTCGCCCGGGTGATCGACTTCCGGATCTCCGCGGAGGTGGCGCACGACGGCGCCGACCGGCTGCCCGCCGGGGTCGCGGCCGTCTCCCGGCCGATCACCGACCGGGGGCTGTTCGAGCGGCTCATGGCCGCGATCGGCTCCCGCGACCCGGTGCGGCAGGAGGAGATGCTGGGCGGCGGCCGGGCGGCGGCCTTCATGACGGAGGTGTACCGCGGCTTCGTCACCGACGCCGCCAACCGGGAGGCGTTCGGGCGGACCCTGCGCGAGCTCGCCGCGCCCGGCGCCGGCCCGGTGCTCTACCACTGCACCTCGGGCAAGGACCGCACCGGCTGGACGAGCTGGCTGCTCCTGCGCCTCGCCGGCGTGCCGGAGCGCTTCGCCACCGGGGACTACCTGGCCTCCAACACCTTCCGCGCCGCCCACGACGCCCGCGTCCGCGAGGGCCTGAGGCAGGGCGGGCTCATGCGGGACCCGGAGCTGATCGTGCCGCTCCAGGAGGTCCGCCGGGAGTACCTGGACGCGGCCCTCGCCGAGGTCCGCGCCGGCTACGGCGGCCTCCACCGCTACGCGACGGCCGGCCTGGGCCTGGCCCCGCGCACCCTGGCGGGCCTGCGGGAGCGGCTGGTCGGCTGACGCCCTTCAGAGGCGGACGGCGATGCCGTCGAGGACCATCGACAGGTACTGGCGGGCGATCTCCTCGGGGCTGTGCCGGCCGCCCGGCCGGTACCAGGAGGCGGCGACCCAGACGGTGTCGCGGACGAAGCGGTAGGTGAGCCGGACGTCGAGGTCGGCGCGGAAGACGCCGTCCCCGACGCCGCGCTCCAGCGTGCCGAGCCAGGCCTTCTCGAACCTGCGCTGCGAGTCGGCGAGGTACTGGAAGCGGGGCAGGTCGGTGAGGTGCCGGGACTCCTTCTGGTAGATGGCGACGGCGGCGCGGTGCCGGTCGATCTCGCGGAAGGACTCGGTAACGAGGGCCTCGATGGTCTCCCGGGGGCCCAGCCCGGCGGCGAGCACGGTGTCGTACCCCTCCCAGAGCTCGGTGAGGAAGGTGGAGAGGATCTCGTCGAGCATCGACTCCTTGGAGTCGAAGTGGTAGTAGAGGCTGCCGGCGAGCATCCCGGCGGCGTCCGCGATCTTGCGGACGGTGGTGGCGTTGTAGCCCTGGGCGGCGAAGACCTCGGCGGCGGTGTCGAGGAGTTCGCGGCGCCGCTCGGGCGCGGCGACGTTCGCCTGGTTCTTCTTCTTGGTCGCTGACACCCGTCCATTGTCGTCGGTCCGCCGCCCGCTCCGACGGGCTCAGCCGTCCTCGCGCGGCGGGGCGTCGTCGTTGCCCCGCCGCAGCGTGCGGAGCGCGCGGCCGGGCCGCCAGGTGGTGAAGTGGATCTCGTCGCCCTTCACCCAGGTCCGGACGACCTCGGAGGGCTCCACCCGGAAGAGGTGGAAGGGCAGTGGGGCCCCGGCCCCGGCGGCGTACCGCGCCACCTCGTCCGGGTCGGTGATCTCGACGGCCCGCCCGGAGATCCGCACGTCCCCGCCGCCCATGTCGGTGCCCGCGCCCGGGTTGGCGAGCAGGGAGAAGCGCGGATCGCGGCGCAGGTCGAGGGCCTTGCGCGAGTTCGGCATCATGCCGAGCCACAGCTCGCCGTCCCGGAAGTCGGCCTCGATGCCGCTGAGCCGCGGCGAGCCGTCCCGCCGCAGGGTGGCGAGGGCGTGGTGGGTGTACCGGCCGAAGCGTTCGCGTACGGTCGCGGCCAGTTCGGGCTCGGCGGCCTCGAAGGCCGGCCAGGGGAGGGTTCCGGTGTCGCGCATGGTTCCAGGGAACACCGGATACCCGACATCTACTGTCCGGATTGCTCCGGACGCTCACGGCGACCCGCTCCGGACGGTCCCGGCGGCCCGGAGACCGCCGGGAGCGGTGGCCCGGGGGCCGTCAGGAGGCGTCCCGCTCCGCCTTGCTGCGCTCCACGCAGAACTCGTTGCCCTCGGGGTCGGCCAGGGTCGCCCAGCCCGTGCCGTCCGGCCTGCGGTGGTCGCCGACGAGGGTCGCGCCGAGGGCGAGCAGGCGCTCGACCTCCTCGTCGCGGGTGCGGTCCTGCGGCTGGAGGTCGAGGTGGATCCGGTTCTTGACCGTCTTCCCCTCGGGCACCTGGATGAAGAGCAGGTCCGCCCCCGCCGACTCGACCACGGCCTCGGGGTCGCCGGGGTGGTCGTCGTCGGAGAGCCGGCCGTCCAGCACCTTCGCCCAGAACCCGGCGAGGACGTAGGCGTCGGCGCAGTCGATGGTCACGTGGCGTACGAGAGAACTCATGCGCCCATGATCCTCCAGAGGCCCGACGGCGACCACCGGTTTCCCGGCGGCCCGTCAGGAGCGCGCCTCCGGGGACGAGCGGTTCGCCCGGCCGTCGGCCGCGTGAGGTCTCAGGAACGGACGATGCCCTGGGCGCGGGCGGCGGCGAGCCAGCGGGGGAACTCGGCGACCAGCCGGTCGTACAGCTCCGCGTCCGCGACCCGGCCGGGGTCCTTCCCGGCGTGGAAGAAGCCGGAGTTGTCGACGCACCGGCGCTCGGGGACGGCGAGTTCGTCGAGCCGGCGCAGGAAGTCGAACTGCTTGCTGCCGGGGTCACCGAAGCCGACGAACTGCCAGAAGATCGGCAGCCGGGCGGCCTTGCAGACGTACCGCTCGGCGGCGAGCCGGTTGACGGGGCCGCCGTCGGTCTGGAAGACGACGAGCGCGGGCGCGGTGGCCCCGCTGTCGAGGTAGTGGTCGATGACCGCGTCCATGGCGAGGTGGTAGCTGGTCTTCCCCATGTGGCCGAGGCCGGCGACGATCCGCTCGACCCGGCCCTCGTGGTCGTCGAGCCGGATCTCGGTCTCGGCGTCGACGTCGGTGGAGAAGAAGACGACCGGCACCCGTCCGTCGTCGTCGAGCTGGGCGGAGAGCCCGAGCACCCGGTCGGCGAGGGCCTGGACGCTGCCGTCGCCGTAGTACGGCTTCATCGAGCCGGAGTAGTCGACGACGAGGTAGACGGCGACGCGCTGCCCGTCGACGCCGTGCCGGCGCAGCGACTCCCCCGCCGTCCTGTACAGGCCGACCAGCGCGGGCGCGGTCTCCTCGACCTTGCGCAGGCTCAGTGCCATGGGGGCCTCTCCTCGTGTCCGTCCGCCTCTGCTGGAGGACGGCGGACCGGCGGGGACGGTTCCGTCCCGGCCGCCCGTCCCGGCGCCCCGGCACACGGCGACGCCCGCCCCTCAGTCCGTGGTCGGGGACGGGGCGGGCGTCGCTCGGTTCCGTACGCCGTTGTACGGGACGTCCGGTGGGCGGTGCGTCAGACCAGCAGGGCCCGGTCCGTGGGACGGATCGGGGCCGGCAGGGAGCTGGCGCCGGTGAGGTAGCGGTCCACGCCGCGGGCGGCGGAGCGGCCCTCGGCGATGGCCCAGACGATCAGCGACTGGCCGCGGCCGGCGTCGCCGGCGACGAAGACGCCGTCGACGTTGGTGGCGAAGTCGGCGTCGCGGGCGATGTTGCCCCGCTCGTCGAGCTCGACGCCGAACTGGGAGACCAGGCCGTTCTGCACGTCGGTGCCGGTGAAGCCCATGGCGAGGGTGACCAGCTGGGCGGGGATCTTCCGCTCGGTGCCCGGCTTCTGGGTCAGCTTGCCGTCGACGAACTCGACCTCGACCAGGTGCAGGAACTGGACGTTGCCGTCCTCGTCGCCCTCGAAGTGGGTGGTGGAGACGGAGTAGACCCGCTCGCCGCCCTCCTCGTGCGCCGAGGTGACCTTGTACAGCATGGGGAAGGTCGGCCAGGGCTGGCCGGCGCTGCGCTCCTCGCCCGGCTTCGGCATGATCTCCAGCTGGGTGACGGAGGCCGCGCCCTGGCGGTGGGCGGTGCCGACGCAGTCGGCGCCGGTGTCGCCGCCGCCGATGACGACGACGTGCTTGCCCTCGGCGGAGATCGGGGAGGCCACGAAGTCGCCCTCGACCACCTTGTTGGCGAGCGGCAGGTACTCCATCGCCTGGTGGATGCCCTTGAGCTCGCGGCCGGGGACCGGCAGGTCGCGGGCGGTGGTGGCGCCGGCGGCGACCACGACCGCGTCGAACCGCTTGCGCAGGTCGGTGGCGGTGATGTCGCGGCCGACCTCGACGCCGGTGCGGAACTTGGTGCCCTCCGCGCGCATCTGCTCGATGCGGCGGTTGATGTGCCGCTTCTCCATCTTGAACTCGGGGATGCCGTAGCGCAGCAGGCCGCCGATGCGGTCGGCGCGCTCGTACACGACCACGGTGTGGCCGGCCCGGGTCAGCTGCTGGGCGGCGGCGAGGCCGGCCGGCCCGGAGCCGATGACGGCGACGGTCTTGCCGGAGAGGCGCTCGGGGATCTGCGGCTTGACGTCGCCACCGTCCCACGCCTTGTCGATGATGGAGACCTCGACGTTCTTGATGGTGACGGCCGGCTGGTTGATGCCGAGCACGCACGCCGACTCGCACGGGGCCGGGCACAGGCGGCCGGTGAACTCCGGGAAGTTGTTGGTGGCGTGCAGGCGCTCCTGCGCCGCCGACCAGTCCTCGCGGTAGGCGTAGTCGTTCCACTCGGGGATCAGGTTCCCGAGCGGGCAGCCGTTGTGGCAGAACGGGATGCCGCAGTCCATGCAGCGGCCGGCCTGCTTGCTGATGATCGGCAGCAGGGAGCCGGGGACGTAGACCTCGTTCCAGTCGCGGACGCGCTCCGCGACGGGGCGGGTCCGGGCGACCTCGCGGCCGGTGGTGAGAAAGCCCTTCGGGTCAGCCATGGGTCGCCGCCTCCATCATCTTCTCGGTGGTCTCCTGCTCGGAGAGACCGGCGAGCTCAGCGGCGTCCTTGGCGGCGAGCACGGCCTTGTACGTGGTGGGGATGATCTTGCTGAAGCGGCTCACCGCCGCGTCCCAGTCGGCCAGGAGCTTCTCGGCGACGGTGGAGCCGGTCTCCTCCTGGTGGCGGCGCACGACGTCGTGCAGCCACGCCTTGTCGGTGTCCGACAGCTCCTCGATCGCTCCGTGGTTGCCGGAGTTGACGTTGGACCGGTCGAGGTCGATCACGTAGGCGACGCCGCCGGACATGCCCGCCGCGAAGTTGCGGCCGGTCTCGCCGAGGACGACCGCCGTGCCGCCGGTCATGTACTCGCAGCCGTGGTCGCCCACGCCCTCGGAGACGACCAGGGCGCCGGAGTTGCGGACGCAGAAGCGCTCGCCGGTGCGGCCGCGCAGGAACAGCTCGCCGCCGGTGGCGCCGTACGCGATGGTGTTGCCCGCGATGGTGGAGTACTCGGCCAGGTGGTCGGCGCCCCGGTCGGGGCGGACGATCACGCGGCCGCCGGAGAGGCCCTTGCCGACGAAGTCGTTGGCGTCGCCCTCCAGGCGGAGGGTGACACCGGCCGGCAGGAAGGCGCCGAAGGACTGGCCGGCGGAGCCGGTGAAGGTGAGGTCGATGGTGTCGGCCGGGAGGCCGGCGCCGCCGAACCTCTTCGTCACCTCGTGGCCGAGCATGGTGCCGACCGTGCGGTTGATGTTGCGGATGGCGACCTGGGCGCGGACCGGCTGGGCCTCCTCGGCGGAGGCGGCGTTCAGCGCCTCGGCGGCGAGCTGGATCAGCTGGTTGTCGAGCGCCTTCTCCAGGCCGTGGTCCTGCTCGACCAGGGCGTGGCGGACCGCGCCCTCGGGCAGCTCGGGCACGTGGAAGAGCGGGGCCAGGTCGAGACCCTGCGCCTTCCAGTGGTTCACGGCGCGGCTGGTGTCGAGGAGCTCGGCGTGGCCGACGGCCTCCTCGATCGAGCGGAAGCCCAGCTCGGCGAGGAGCTCGCGGACCTCCTGCGCGATGAACTCGAAGAAGTTGACGACGTACTCGGCCTTGCCGGAGAAGCGGTCGCGGAGGACCGGGTTCTGGGTGGCGATGCCGACCGGGCAGGTGTCGAGGTGGCAGACGCGCATCATGACGCAGCCGGAGACGACGAGCGGCGCGGTGGCGAAGCCGAACTCCTCGGCGCCGAGCAGCGCGGCGATGACGACGTCGCGGCCGGTCTTCAGCTGGCCGTCGGTCTGGACGACGATCCGGTCGCGCAGGCCGTTGAGGAGCAGCGTCTGCTGGGTCTCGGCGAGGCCGAGCTCCCAGGGGCCGCCCGCGTGCTTCAGCGAGGTGAGCGGGGAGGCGCCGGTGCCGCCGTCGTGGCCGGAGATGAGGACGACGTCCGCGTGGGCCTTGGACACGCCGGCCGCGACCGTGCCGACGCCGACCTCGGAGACCAGCTTCACGTGGATGCGGGCCCGCGGGTTGGCGTTCTTGAGGTCGTGGATCAGCTGCGCCAGGTCCTCGATGGAGTAGATGTCGTGGTGCGGCGGCGGCGAGATGAGGCCGACGCCGGGCGTCGAGTGACGCGTCTTGGCCACCCACGGGTAGACCTTGTGGCCGGGCAGCTGGCCGCCCTCGCCGGGCTTGGCGCCCTGGGCCATCTTGATCTGGATGTCGTCGGCGTTGACCAGGTACTCGGAGGTGACGCCGAAGCGGCCGGAGGCGACCTGCTTGATCGCGGAGCGGCGCGCCGGGTCGTACAGGCGCTCCGGGTCCTCGCCGCCCTCACCGGTGTTCGACTTGCCGCCGAGCCGGTTCATGGCGATGGCGAGGGTCTCGTGCGCCTCCTGGGAGATGGAGCCGTACGACATGGCGCCGGTGGAGAAGCGCTTGACGATCTCGGAGACCGGCTCGACCTCGTCGACGGGGATCGGCGTGCGGCCCTCGGTGGCGAAGCCGAACAGGCCGCGGAGCGTCATCAGGCGCTCGGACTGCTCGTTCACCCGGTCCGTGTACTTCTTGAAGATGTCGTACCGCTTGTTCCGCGTGGCGTGCTGGAGGCGGAAGACGGTCTCCGGGTCGAAGAGGTGCGGCTCGCCCTCGCGGCGCCACTGGTACTCGCCGCCGATCTCCAGGGCGCGGTGCGCCGAGGCGATGCCGGTGGCGGGGTACGCCTTGGCGTGGCGGGCGGCGACCTCCTGGGCGACGACGTCGAGGCCGGCGCCGCCGATCTTGGTGGCGGTGCCGTTGAAGTACCGGGCGACGAACTCCTCGTCGAGGCCGACGGCCTCGAAGACCTGGGCGCCGCGGTAGGAGGCGACGGTGGAGATGCCCATCTTCGACATGACCTTGAGGACGCCCTTGCCGAGGGCGTAGATCAGGTTGCGGATGGCCTGCTCGGGCTCGATGTCCGAGAGGAAGGTGCCGGCGCGGAGCAGGTCCTCGACGGACTCCATGGCGAGGTACGGGTTGACCGCCGCGGCGCCGTAGCCGATGAGCAGGGCGACGTGGTGGACCTCGCGGACGTCACCGGCCTCGACGAGCAGGCCCACCTTGGTGCGCTGCTTGGTGCGGATGAGGTGGTGGTGGACGGCGGCGGTGAGCAGCAGCGACGGGATCGGCGCGTGCTCGGCGTCGGAGTGCCGGTCGGAGAGGACGATCAGGCGGGCGCCGCCCTCGATCGCCGCGTCGGCCTCGGCGCAGATGGCGTCGATGCGGGCGGCCAGCGCCTCGCCGCCGCCGGAGACCCGGTAGAGGCCGGAGAGGGTCACGGCCTTCATGCCGGGCATGTCGCCGTCGGCGTTGATGTGGATGAGCTTGGCCAGCTCGTCGTTGTCGATCACCGGGAAGGGCAGGGTGACCGAGCGACAGGAGGCCGAGGTCGGGTCGAGCAGGTTGCCCTGGGGGCCGAGGGAGGAGCGCAGGCTGGTGACCAGCTCCTCGCGGATGGCGTCCAGCGGCGGGTTGGTGACCTGCGCGAAGAGCTGGGTGAAGTAGTCGAAGAGGAGCCGGGGGCGCTCGGAGAGGGCGGCGATCGGCGAGTCGGTGCCCATGGAGCCGATCGGCTCGGCGCCGGTGCGGGCCATCGGGGCGAGGATGACGCGGAGCTCTTCCTCGGTGTAGCCGAAGGTCTGCTGGCGGCGGGTGACCGAGGCGTGGGTGTGCACGATGTGCTCGCGCTCGGGGAGGTCGGAGAGCTCGATCTCCCCGGTCTCCAGCCACTCCGCGTACGGCTGCTCGGCGGCGAGGCCGGCCTTGATCTCGTCGTCCTCGATGATGCGGTGCTCGGCGGTGTCGACGAGGAACATCTTGCCGGGCTGGAGGCGGCCCTTGCGGACGACCTTGGCGGGGTCGATGTCGAGGACGCCGACCTCGGAGGAGAGGACGACGAGGCCGTCGTCGGTGACCCAGTAGCGGCCGGGGCGCAGGCCGTTGCGGTCGAGGACCGCGCCGACCTGGACGCCGTCGGTGAAGGTGACGCAGGCGGGGCCGTCCCAGGGCTCCATCATCGTGGAGTGGTACTGGTAGAAGGCGTGCCGCGCGGGGTCCATGGAGTCGTGGTTCTCCCACGCCTCGGGGACCATCATCAGGACCGAGTGGGGCAGCGAGCGGCCGCCGAGGTGGAGCAGCTCCAGGACCTCGTCGAAGGAGGCGGTGTCGGAGGCGTCCGGGGTGCAGATCGGGAAGATCCGGTCCAGGCCCTTGCCGGCCTTGCTCTCGCCGAAGACGTCGGTGGCGAGCTGGGCCTCGCGGGCGGTCATCCAGTTGCGGTTGCCCTTGACCGTGTTGATCTCGCCGTTGTGGGCGACGAAGCGGTACGGGTGGGCGAGCGGCCAGCTCGGGAAGGTGTTGGTGGAGAACCGGGAGTGGACGAGGGCGATGGCCGAGGTCAGGCGCCGGTCCGACAGGTCCGGGAAGAAGGGCTCCAGCTGCCCGGTGGTGAGCATGCCCTTGTAGACGATGGTGCGGGCGGAGAGCGAGGGGAAGTACGTCGCGGCCTCGCGCTCGGCGCGCTTGCGCAGCACGAACGCCTTGCGGTCCAGCGCGATGCCGGTGGACTCCCCGTCTGTCACGAAGACCTGGCGGAAGACCGGCATGGTGGAGCGGGCGGAGGCGCCGAGCAGGTCGGGGGCGACGGGGACCTCGCGCCAGCCGAGGACGGTGAGGCCCTCGTCGGCGGCGATCGCCTCGATGGCGGCGGCGGTCTCGTCGGCGGTGTCGACCGGGAGGAAGGCGGTGCCCACGGCGTACGCGCCGGCCTCGGGCAGCGCGAAGCCGGTGACCTCGCGGAAGAAGGCGTCCGGGATCTGGAACAGGATGCCGGCGCCGTCGCCGGAGTCCGGTTCGGAGCCGGTGGCGCCGCGGTGTTCGAGATTGCGCAGTACGGTCAGCGCCTGCTCGACCAGCTCGTGGCCGGCCACACCGGTGAGGGTGGCCACGAACCCGACACCGCAGGCGTCGTGTTCGTTACGGGGGTCGTACATGCCCTGGGGGGCGGGGCGACCGTCCATGGGCGACCAGGCGTCGGAACGCATCGGCTCTCCCGTCGTCGTCGTGGCATATAGAGCTGCCGAGGGACGACGTTGGCCCTCCGCGAAAGTTCGTGCAGGTTACATGATGACGGGCTTCTCGCCTAGTGGATAGCTCGTTCCACCATGCGGACACCTCCGACACGGAGCGGTGGTGTGCGTTCACCTGTTCTCTCGGGGTGCGGGGCCGGCGACGGCATCGTGACCGCCCCGCGGGGGACGGAGCCGTACCGGCCCGTCCGGGGAGGGCTTCATTGCCCAACGACGCTTCTGCCTCATTCCCTGGGGTCACGGGTTCGAAACCGCTGGGTAACCGGCTAGATATGTGGCGTCGTGCATAGTGTCTCACCGCCGCGGGGATTCCGACCAGGGATATTCGTCACAGCGAGAATGCGGCCTTCGTCCCGAAAAGTCACCCCGAAAAGCCCGAAAGGCCCCTTGAGGGGCCTCTCGGGCTTCCACGGCGGTGCGGAATCCGTTCCGCCGGAACGCGGATTCCGTACCGCCGGCCGCCGGCGCGGAGGGGGCACGGGGGCGAGGTCGCGGACGCGGGCGGGGGCGGGGGAGCGAAGTCGCGGACGCGGACGGGGGGCGCGGGGCGCCCGCTACAGCGCGGCTCCGATGAGCATGCCCAGGCCGTACGTGACGGCCGCCGCGGCACCGCCGAGCACCAGCTGGCGCAGACCGCTGAACCACCAGCCGCGCGCGGTGACCCGGGCGACCAGCGCGCCGCAGGCGAAGAGGCCCACGAGGGCGAGCAGCACGGCCGGCCAGAGCGCGGTGGCGCCGAGCAGGTACGGCAGCACCGGCAGCAGCGCGCCGAGCGCGAAGGACCCGAAGGACGAGACGGCGGCGACGACCGGCGACGGCAGGTCGTCGGGGTCGATGCCCAGCTCCTCGCGGGCGTGGATCTCCAGCGCCTGCTCGGGGTCCTTCGACAGCTGCATGGCGACCTCGCGGGCGAGCGCGGGCTCGACGCCGCGGGAGACGTAGAGGGCGGCCAGCTCCTCCATCTCGTCGATCGGGTGCTTGCGCAACTGGCGGCGCTCGACGTCCAGTTCCGCCTGGACGAGCTCGCGCTGCGAGGCGACGGAGGTGTACTCGCCGGCGGCCATGGAGAAGGCTCCGGCCGCGAGGCCGGCGAGGCCGGCGACGACGACGGTCTGCGAGGAGACCGCGCCGCCGGCGACGCCGGTCATCAGGGCCAGGTTGGAGACCAGTCCGTCCATCGCGCCGAAGACCGCGGGCCGCAGCCAACCGCCGTTCACGTCGCGGTGGGTGTGGTTGTCGCGGTGGGCCTCGTGCAGTGGCGCCTGGGCTTCGATGATGGACATGGTTCTCCCCTCGGTCCGGCGGGCCGGGTCGCACCCGCCGCCCCCAACACCCTCGAAAATACGCCCGATGTAAGGGGCGCGCCAGCAAGGCAGGCCGTACTTACTAAGGCCCGCCTCAGTGTGGTGACGCTTACTTGACGCCTCGTCAGCGCCCTGCGCCCCCCTGACAGACGGGTGACAGAAGCGCCCGGGCGGCGAGTCGGCGGCCCGCCGTGGCACAGATCCAGGCGAAGGGGTACCGCCGAAAAGGTGCCCGCACCGAGGAAGGGGCGCGGAGATGGTGACCACGACATGCGACACCCGTGAACGGGCGAGAGGGGCGCTCCTCGGCCTCGCCGTCGGCGACGCGCTCGGCGCCCCCGCCGAGAACATGAAGCCCTCGGAGATCCGGCGCCGGTGGGGCCGGATCGAGGGCTTCCTGACGGACCGTCCGGCGGGGACCGACGACACCGAGTACGCGATCTTCTCGGCGCTGCTGCTCGCCCGGCACGGCTCGGCCCTCACCGTCGCCCACGTCGAGCGGGCCTGGCACCACTGGATCGCCGACCTCGACGAGGGTCCCTTCCGGGGCGCCGGCTTCTCGGAGCGGGGCACCCTGGAGAACCTCCGGCGCGGCCTGGCGGCCCCCATCTCCGCCCAGCACCGCCACGCGTGGTCGGACGGGCTGGCCATGCGGGCCGCACCCTTCGGCGTCTTCGCGGCCGGCCGCCCCGAGGAGGCGGCCCGACTCGTCGCGATCGACGGCAGCGTCAGCCACGAGGGCGAGGGCATCTACGGCGGCCAGGCGGTGGCGGCGGGGGTCGCGGCGGCGATGTCCGGCGCGACCGTCACGTCCGTGATCGCGGCGGCCCTCTCGGTGATCCCCATGGACTCCTGGACGGCCCGCTCGCTGCGCCGCGCGGTGGTCGCCGCCCAGCGGGTCCAGCCGGACCCGCTCACCCGCGAGCGCCAGGTCCGCTCGGCGGTCGTCATCGGCGGCTACCCCTGGACCGACCTGGCCCCCGAAGCCGTCGGCCTCGCCTTCGGCGCCTTCGCCGCGGCCCGCGGCGACTTCCGCACCGCGGTCCTGACCGCCGTCAACATGGGCCGCGACGCCGACACCACGGCGGCGGTGGCCGGCGCGCTGGCCGGCGCGGCGGGCGGCCTGTCGGCCATCCCCGACGCGTGGGCCACCGCCATCACCCCCGTGACGGGCAGCTGCCTCCCCTCCATGCGCGGCTACCACGTCCTGGACGTGGCCGACCTCCTGACCGGAGAGGACCCCCGATGAGCACCGACCTGAACCACCCCGCACCAGCCGTGGACCATCGTTCCGCAGGGCGTGGGGCTCCCCCCTCCGGGGAAGGGCGGGCACAGCCCCCGACGGCGGGCACCGCCCCGCCGGACCTCTCCCCGGCGCCGGGCACCGCCCCGGCGGCCGCCGCGCCGCACGGCACGGGCACCCGGGGCGCCCCCCACGAGACCCCGCGGTCCGCGCCGCCGCGCGGGGCGGGCCGCGACAGGATCGAGGGCCTCCTCCTCGGCCTCGCCGCGGGCGACGCCGCCGGCTGGCCCGCGGCACGCCACCGCGCCGCCCGGATGCCCGAGTGGACCCGCCGCCTCACCCGCGAACTCGACACCTTCGCGGAGCAGAACGCGACGACCACCCTCCCCGTCCCGATCGCCCTCAACCAGCCCCCCGAGCCCCTCCGCCTCGGCCCCTCCGACGACGCCGAGTGGGCCGCCTTCACCGCCGAGGCGGTGCTCGCCGCCGCCGGCCCCCTCTTCGCCGCCCTCCCCCCGGAGCGCCGCCTCCGCGCCGCCGTGGACCTCGCCTGGAACCACCTGGCGGGCCAGGTCGCCGCCGCCGCCGACCGCGCCCCCGAGGTCGAGTCCGCCGTCCTCCCGCTCCGCGCCCGGATCTCGGTCCGGGCCGGCCTCGGCAACCTCGCCACCGGCCTGCGCCCACCGGCCACCGGCCACGACAACCCGCACTACTTCGACGACGCCGCCTGCGTCCGCGCCGCCGTCCTCGCGGTCGTCCACCCCGGCGACCCGCGCGCCGCCGCCGCCCTCGCGGAGGTCGACGCCCGGTACACCCAGGACGGCGACGGCGTGCACGGCGCCCGCGCCACCGCGGCGGCCGTCGCCGCGGCCCTCGGCGGCGCGGACCCCGACACCGCCGTGGAGGCCGCCCTCGCCGAACTCCCGCCCGTCACCGAGATCGGCCGCAACGCCCGCCACGCCGTGAAACTGGCCCGCACCGCCGACACCGCCTTCGAACTGGTCCCGCTCCTGGAGCACCAGATCGTCGACCACGTCTACAGCTACGGCATCGCCGCCGCCGAGACCGTCCCGGTCGCGCTGGCCCTGACCGTCGCCGCGCGCGGCGCGATGACGGCCGCGGTCCCGGCCGCCGCCTGCCTCTCCCGGGTCGCCGACTCCGCGCCCGCGCTGGCCGGCGCGCTCACCGGCGCGCTGGGCGGCGGCCGTTCGGTCCCGGCGAGCTGGCGGGACGCCTGCCGG